>JAPUES010000128.1 GCA_027492445.1 Sporomusaceae bacterium
CTTTTGCAAATTTACACTGTGTCAATTGTCAAATATTCTTAACTTAATGACATTGACCAAGTTGGTGCTGTTTTTTTCATACTAGCCATCTTTGCGCTGTTCTATAAAAGTTTTGCCAATACTTGTCCATCTTGTTTTTTACAAATAAAGCTTCTCGGCCCTGCCAGCCGATGACGAGCCCGGCCTCTAAGTAGAGTTCCTTATTGGAATTTCCTTTTAATAAGGTCCCGAGTATACTCTCCGTACTGTCTACGTCATTAATGAAACCTAAATTGTTTTGTAGGGTGTCTAGTCTTAACACCAGTTGGGGGATTTCTATAAACGCAGTTTCCAAAACTTCTGCCACATATTTAATCTTTTTTACTTGTAGGCGTATCTTATGCATATCTTCCGTAGTCATCCAATCAATTTTCTTACCTTGTTTCGTTAAGGCTTTAAGACTGCTAGATAATTTACTTATGGCATATTCATTCATGTTTGTAAATACATCTCTTGCCAGCTGCTCCTTATTATCGGCTAAAATGGCCTGTAGCTCTAATAATAGAGAGGTCGTATGCCCAGCCCTTATTATTTTGTGAACCTTTTCAGCCTCTAGCATACGCGCTTGGCACAAACATTCTCCTAGGCTCATTTTGCTGGTTTTTGTAAGAGTCTGTTCTCCCTTAACTTGCCTCCAACTCCCATAGGCCACATCAATTTCTCGTAAGTTACCTAACAGTTTTCCTATATTTTTAAGTTCAGTTAAGTAAAATTTATGTTGTTTCGTGACTAGAGTACCCGAAAACTCCAACAAGGAACGTAACCGGCGCAAGGCAATACGCATTTCATGAATGTTTTCAGGTAGGTCTGGCTTTTCTATAAAATTCTGTTGGGTCACTAAAAATCGACCTATTAATTGTAGTAACAGCTTACTTAATTCTTCACTTGCCAATTTAGTTTTGTCAACCTGGGGTGGTTGGTAAGTTTCTTCCCTCTGTAATGTGCCTTTTCCTGCTAGTTTAAGACCACGATAATACTTACTATCGACTTCCGGTACTAAGGAAAATTCTCTCGCTAGCTCTGCCCCTAATTGAAATAAGGCCGCAACTTCCCCCTTTTTTAGTTCTAATTCTACTTCGAGTATCGGCTCTAAGTTTACTCCTGCGATAATCTCACCTTGATCTGCAGCTACTTCAATTTGACTGCCATCAGGCATAATAACATCCATACGACTGCGCTCAAATCTAGTCATAAGAACAGGATAGAGTTTTTCACTCCCCACTACGGTCATGATTTTCTTCCCCATGGCTGTACCGGCAAACACGGTAATATCGGGCTGCGGGTCCGAAACAAGAACGTTCCATTCATGCCGCTCGTGGAGCCCGCCCCTAGATGATCCTCCGCCTTTTACCGTTGCAATCCACTGCTCACCTTCACGGCGAATACGATATGCAATTTTGGCCTTCTGCAAACAAGCTGATTCGGTGTCAAAGTAGTGAGTTTCTAAAACCTCCTTATTCTCAGATTCAGGTACTGCTTTTTCAAGCAAACTCTGTGTTGTCATAATCTGATCCCATGTAGTAGCATCCGTACATCTAAGTTTTAATTCTCGTTCCTCATACCTAGGCAAATTCATTCACCAGCTTTCCAATGTAATTCTATTTTATCACTATACCATATTACTTGTGCTGCGTATCCACCTATCTTATTTTTGTAGTTATATTCGTATTTTGCAGGGAATAACAAGATTTTATCGAATAGTGAAAGTGATTATATAATTACGATTTTTTTCCATTCTTGTACTTTCTATAGTATCTTTTCTCTTACCGCTAATTATAGAAAAGGGGTTGAATTTTTTGAGGAATATGCAAATTATCTATAGTCTACTTTTCCTTGTTGCCTTACTCTCTAGTGGTTGTAGCAACGGTAAAGAGCAAACTACTCCTCAAGAAATTGTCATCGCCAGTGCCAATCCCATGAGCGGTAATTCTAGTGACTTTGGCGATATGAAGGTAAAAGCAATTCAATTAGCCTTTGATGAAGTCAATCACACTGGCGGAATTGATGGTAAAAAACTTACTTTGCAAATTGGCGATGATGAAAGTTCACCCAAAGAAGCTTATAAATTAGCCGTCACACTTGCGACTGATCCCAAGATTGTCGCCGTTATTGGTCATTTTAATAGCGCGAGCACCTTAGCTGCTAGAAATGTATATAACGGAGCTGGTATTCCGGTCATAACAGATTCTGTGAATAAAGCCATTACCGATGGTACAACGCCATATTTATTTAGAATGTTAGCAACGGATCAATTTGCCGCAGAGCAATTGGCCGAATATACTGTTCAAAAATTACATCACAAAAAAATTGCAATTATTTATGTTAATAATGACTATAGTAAAGATATGAAAGAATATTTCCGTAAAAAAATACGACAACTTGGTGGAGAAATAACCACCATGGAAATTTTTTTCGAGGAACGAACAAAAAACTTCAACCTTGAGCTTGAGAGAATTAAAGCAACTAAGCCCGATGCTATCTTTTTCGTTGGCTATTATAAAGAAGCAGCATTAATCGCTCGTCAAGCCCGTTTTATCGGTCTTACTGCTCCCATTATTAGTACGGATGGCATTAGCTCCCTTGAGCTAATTCATCTAGGTGGCGAGGCTGTAGAGGGCATTCGCTTTAATGGTTCTTTTCATCCTTCCATTGTAAAAAACGGTTCTGACAAATTTGCTAAGAATTTTAAAGACCGTTATGGTAAAGAACCTGATACCTACGCTGCGCTAGCCTATGACTCAGCCCAAATACTCATTGAGGGAATAAGAAAAAATGGTGCGAGCCGCGAAAAAATTTATACCTATTTATCTAACCTTAAGGACTATCCAGGAGTTACAGGTAATATTACTTTTGATGATAAACACCAGGTGCAAGCTAAGATTATCATTTTGACTGTTAAAAATGGACAGTTTGTGCCTGACACTCTTCAACCGGAATAAAACCAACAGGACGTAGGAGGTGTAGAGTGTGAAAATTCGCTCTCAACTGCTACTAGTAATGGTAATGGCATTATTTATTACCATCTCACTAGTCGCTAGTGTTCAGATGTATACGACTTACTATCAAGCACAAGAAAGCATGAAACGCATTTTACAGCACCAAGCCAATCAATTTAGCGGTCAAGTGGATACCTGGTTTAGTATTATTCAGCAAAGTGGTCATTTTTTTGTCAGTCAACCCTTTGTACAAAATGCAACACCAGAGGAAATGCAAAAACTCCTTGGAAATTTACATAATGAAATCAACGTTTTTAACAATCTTAGTATTGCCACTCCCGATGGAACCATAACCAATAGTTATCCCTTTAATGAAGCTCTCCTAGGTACTAATAATATTAAAGATGCTGATTTTTTCAAAGATACGGTTGCTTCACAAACACCTCAAATTGGCAGAGTCATAATGAACTCAGAAACAGGTAAGGTCTCGATTATTCTTACCCAACCTATTATTAATTCCAATAATGAATTAACTGCTGTATTATTGCAGGATATTAATTTAAACCTCCTGCAAGATATGGTCGAAGATGCTGTGATTGGTCATACAGGACAAACTATCATTTTTGCAACTAATACGCAAATTTTAACTTCCCAAAATAAATCCGTGTTATTATTTACAAATGTCCCTGCTACCCTTTCGGATTTTTTAAATAGAGATTTGCATGATACAACGGAGTTTACTACTGAGAATGGGAAAACCATTATCGCGGCTACAAATCGTATACGAACACCGGGCTGGGGCGTCGCCGTTACGATAACCCAATCTGAAATATTACAAAGTTTTTATGATAGCGCTACCTATGGCGGAAGTACCTTTGTGATTATCTTTATTTTATTGACCTTTATTGCTTCTCTGGTCTTTAACCGTTTATTTGGTTCTATTACTATCGTAACAGAGCACTTAGCCAGTTTGAACGATGGTAAGTTCCCTTCTGGAAAAATTAATGAAACGCTCATTAAATCAGCTCCTCAAGAACTGCAACAACTTTGTACGACCTTCAATACAATGTCAGAAACCATTATGCAAAATATTGAAATGATTAATGAAGCAAATGAAGCCTTAATTTTTAGCGAAGAACGTTGGCAATTGGCGTTAAACGGCAGCAACGATGGCATCTGGGATTGGAATATCGAAACAAATGACATCTTCTTTTCTAGTCGGGTCAAGCAAATGTTTGGTTATGCCACTACAACTGTCTCCTGGAGTATGGAGGATTGGAAAAAGAGATTACATCCTGATGATTCTGATTTGGTGGAAACCCTTTTAAAGGATCATCTTGATAGGAAATCTGATTTTTTCAATGCAGAATTTCGCTTTCTCTGTAGTGACAATACCTTCAAATGGGCATGTATTCGTGGGCAAGGGGTATGGAACTATTTAAATCTTCCCGTAAGAATCGTTGGCTCGATTAGCGATATAAGTAAACGTAAAAAAGCAGAAGAAGAATTACATCAGGCCCATGATCAATTGGAACTTAAAATAGAACTAAGAACCCAAGATTTAGTAGCTATGAATCAAGAGTTACAATCTGTGAATAATGAATTAGGACAAACTTTAGAGCATCTAAGAGAAACCCAAGATCAATTGGTACAATCTGAAAAAATGGCCTCTCTCGGGAATTTAGTCGCCGGAATCGCCCACGAAATTAATACTCCAATTGGCATCGGAGTAACCGCCGCATCCCATTTGGAAAAAATCACAAAAGATTTTATAGCCTTGTATGAAGCAGGGACAATAAAGCGCTTAGATTTGGCAAATCACTTAACAGATTCGGCGGAAGCCGTCACTATTATTTTTTCTAATCTTGAACGGGCTTCCCAATTAGTGCGAAGTTTCAAGCAGGTGTCCGTTGACCAATCAAGTGAAGCACGACGAGAATTTAATGTTCGGCAATATCTTGGCGAGTTATTACTGAGCTTACAACCTAAATTAAAAAGAACTGCTCACAATATTACTATCCACTGTGATGAAAGCCTAAAAATAGATAGTTTTCCTGGCGCTTTTGCCCAAATACTCACTAATTTAATAATGAACTCACTTGTCCATGCTTATGAAGCTAATATAGCAGGACAAATCACTATTGATATCGAAAAAAGCAATAACTACACTTTACATCTTACTTACCAAGATGATGGAAAAGGTATGGATACAACAATCTTAAATAAAATATATAATCCTTTTTTTACAACCAAACGTGGCAATGGGGGAACTGGCTTAGGATTGTATGTTGTTTATAACATTGTGACCCAACAATTTGGTGGAAGTATTGAATGTATCAGCCAACTAGGCCAGGGAACTAAATTCTTACTTGAATTTCCATTGGAAAAGGAGATCGGTTATGATAGTAAATGATGATGAATTATTATTTCAAGAAGATCTAGATGGAGAGATATTAGAAAATACTTTGTCATCTCCAGAAGCTGAGAATAAATGGAAAGTATTAATTGTTGATGATGATGAAGAAGTCCACAACGTAACCAAAATGGCTCTTCGTCGTTTTACCTTTGATGGTAAGTCCGTGGATTTTCTAAGTGCTTATTCCGCTACCGAGGGAAAGAAATTATTAGCAGAACACAAAGATACGGCGGTAGTATTGTTAGATGTTGTAATGGAAGAAGAAGACTCCGGTCTTAAAATGGCGCGCTATATCCGTACCGAACTTAATAACCCGTTAGTACGTATTATCTTGCGTACTGGGCAACCTGGTCAGGCTCCTGAACATAAGGTGGTTGTCGAATATGATATTAATGATTATAAAGAAAAAACAGAACTAACAACACAAAAACTACATACTACCCTTGTTACAACCTTGCGTTCTTTTCGTGATATGACGATTATTGATGTGAATCGTCGCAGTCTGAAAAAAATTATTGATTCTTCGGCCAGTATGTTTGAACTTCAATCGATGAGCAATTTTGCCTCTGGCGTATTATCCCAATTGGTCGCTCTTTTAAAGGTAAATCCCAGTGCTTTGTACTGCAATGCTTCTGGCCTCGCCGCTACTAAGACTGGTCATAATGATTTTCATGTACTAGCTGCAACGGGAAGCTATGAACAAATGATTGGTACAACCATTGATGATGAAACAAATTTAGCCATCCTTGATGATATTATCAAGGCTTTTAAGGAAAAGAAAAGTTTTTATTATCCCAATCGTTTTATAATTTATTTTTGCAGTAAGCATGGGTCAGAAAATGTAATCTTTTTGGATGGTGTGGCCTCCTTAAGTATTTGGGATCGTGATTTAGTAGAAATTTTTTGTGCAAATGTTTCAGTAGCTTTTGATAATATTTATTTGAATCAAGAAGTGGAAGATACACAAAAAGAAATTTTATTTACCTTAGGTGAGGTGGCGGAAGCTCGTTCCCAAGAGACAGGTCACCATGTTAAGCGTGTAGCTGAAATCGCCAAATTATTAGCACTAGGTTATGGCCTTTCCCTTGAGGAGGCAGAAGGTTTGCGTTTGGCCGCACCAATTCATGATGTGGGCAAGCTAGCAATTCCAGATGCAATTTTAAATAAGCCAGGGAAATTAACCGTAGAAGAGTTTTCTATTATGAAAACCCACTCCCCTATCGGCTATGAAATGCTAAAGAACTCCAAGCGTTCTATTTTAAAACTTGGTGCCTTGATTGCTCTTCAACATCATGAACGCTATGATGGAACTGGTTATCCTCAAGGACTTAAAGGGGAAGATATTCATATTTATGGCCGTATTGTGGCGTTGGCAGATGTTTTTGATGCCTTGAGCAGTGTACGCGTCTATAAGAAAGCATGGTCCTTAGAAGAGATACTTACTTATATTCAAGAACAACGTGGCGCTCATTTTGATCCGCGCCTTGTGGATATCTTTATGGAAAATTTAGATGATATTATGCTTATTTGCAAACGACTTGCTGACGACTAATAAGTATTTAGGCGTTATACAATAAAGTAAGCCTCAAAATCAGTTTCAAAACACTGACTTTGAGGCTTACTTTATTATCCATAAGGATTAAATGCTTTGGGAGTTTTGCGGTACTTCTAAAAATTCTACCTCAGGATTCCGTTCGCTCACCCAGCGAATGGCCCATTCATTACTGAGGAGCAATACAGGCCGATCTTTTATATCATGAATGATCATACCACTATCAATACTCTTCATTGATTTAATGGCGGAAGCTTCACCTGCGAGCCAGCGAGCTACACTAAAGGACAATCGATCCATAATGAGATCTACACCATACTCATTTTTTAGGCGGTATTCTAAAACTTCAAATTGTAGTGCTCCAACCACGCCAATAATAAAGGATTCCACAGCACTATCATGTTGCCGGAAGACTTGTACCGCTCCTTCTTGGGTAAGCTGCGTCATACCTTTTACAAATTGCTTGCGCTTCATAGTATCTTTAGGCTGCACTCGAGCAAATTGCTCAGGAGGAAATACGGGGAAGTCTTGAAAGTTAAATTTAGTTCCTTCTTGACATAAAGTATCACCGATACCAAAAATGCCAGCATCAAATAGACCAATTACATCTCCAGGATAGGCTTCATCAATAATGGTACGCTCCTGTGCCAAAAATTGCTGTGGCTGAGCAAGTTTGATATTCTTACCAGATTGAGCGTGATATACGGACATACCCCGCGTAAACTTACCTGAACAAATGCGAATAAAAGCCAGTCGATCACGATGAGCTGGATTCATATTAGCCTGTATCTTAAAGACAAAAGCGGAAAAGTCTTCACTAATCGGACTAATTTCGCCTTCTGTTGATAGACGTGGAGCCGGCGGCGGTGCTAGTTGTAAAAATTCTTCTAAAAAAGGCCGAACACCAAAATTCGTCATGGCACTACCAAAAAACATGGGTGTTAATTCTCCAGCTTTGACTTGCTCAAGATTAAAGGCATCACCAGCCATATCCAAGAGTTCAATATCCTCACACAGCACTTCATGAGCCTCAGCCCCGAGCACCTCGCGGAAAGCAGGGTCATTTACACTGCCTATAGTAGACGGCAATACGGACTGACCATGAGAACCATCTTTTTCAAATAGTTCAACTTGCGCCTGTTGTCGATTATACACACCAACATAATTACCATGTATCCCTACAGGCCAATTCATAGGATATGCCCTTATACCAAGTACTTGCTCAATTTCTTCCATTAACTCAAAAGGACTTTTACCAAAGCGGTCCAGCTTATTTACAAAGGTAAATACAGGAATGCCTCGTTGGCGGCATACGTGGAATAACTTTTTGGTTTGTTCTTCCACCCCTTTCGCCACATCAATGAGCATGACAGCACTATCGGCTGCCATTAAAGTCCGATAGGTATCTTCACTAAAGTCTTGGTGACCAGGTGTATCCAAAATATTTACCCGATATCCGTCATAATCAAATTGTAATACACTCGATGTTACGGAAATACCTCTTTGCTTTTCAATTTCCATCCAGTCGGAAACGGCATGTTTTTGCGCCTTTCTAGACTTTACCGATCCTGCTAAACGAATAGCCCCGCCATAGAGTAGCAGCTTTTCCGTCAAAGTAGTTTTACCCGCATCTGGATGTGAAATAATTGCGAATGTTCGACGCCGATTGGTTTCTAACTCTAATTCTTCCATTATATCTTAAAAGACCCCCTACTATCTTAATTACCTATCTAAATTCCTCTCTATTACTATAGGGTCACACCTCGTAAATGTCAAATATTATCCTGATTTATAGTTTTTTTCTACTCATATAACGATGTGCCAACTACTAAGCAAGAAAGACTTGTCAAAAGCCAAGTCTTTAAGAATAAATCATCCTTACATACTATTTTACGATTTCATGTCTATTTACCTTATCACCTTTTAACGTATCAGCAAGTTGACTATAATGAAAGGTTGCATTCACAGCTGTTACAAAGCCTGTAAACCATTGTTGATAAAGCTCTTTCATAAGATTTTTATCCACGCCCGCTTTGGTCCAGTTCTTTTCCTGAAGGCAACTATCCCCTTCCCATACTACTTTACTAGCTTCATTAATCGTCACCATATCCCCTTGATCACAAGGCATACCATTTAATAAATAATCATTTAAGGCTTGATAGATACCAGCAGCAGTCTCTACCTCATATTTTCCCTGCTCTTTAGCATGTCGGCCGCAAAGCTCACCATGCTCTTGATAGGCGGCATTTATAATAGTGCGAACGGCATCTCCACAAGTATCAATTAGTTCTTTAATAAAGGCAGCTTCTCTCGTTTCACTAATCATTACCTGCCGTTGTAGCCATCCGTGAATATTATTGTGATCAATAACGTCTTCTAGCTTTACATCCCCTAAGGGTGCTCCATAAATTTGATGCACCTCTGCTTGTAATTCTTCGGCAGTTGGCCCGCAAAGTTCTTCAGCCTTTTGGTAGATAAGCAGTTCCCGCTCTGCTACTCGTTTTATTTTTTCATATAACCAATAATGAATATGTCCTAAAAATGCACTCATACTTAGCTCCTCCATTAAATGACTTTATTTAAACCTGCTAATATTTCATTTACATTCAGCCCATGAATTTCAGCGGCCTTACTGACAGCTTCTCCTGTCGCGGAAGGACAACCTAGGCACCCCATGCCAAAGGAGCGAAAAACTGGTATTGTTTGAGGATACACTCGAATAATATCACTGATTACGCTATCCTCTGTTATCTTGTCGCCAATGACCAGATTTCCTTCCGTTAGGCCCCCTGGAATTGGCACAATATCTTTCCCAGCTTCTGATTGAGGGACTAGTGGCTTAGTATTTTCACTAATGCCTTGATAGAATGCTGACAATACATCCGCCTTAAATTTTTTAAGACCAATACGATCAATAAATTGACCCATACGCTCAATATCAGCATTCTGCTCATAGTAGTTAATAATAATTGCAACGATATGAAGTGCTTCCTCATATTCGAGCCCTTCAATTAAAAGATTGGCTAAACGAGGATGGGAACCTGCACTGCCTCCAACATAAATATCCCAGCCAATATCCGTTCCCATAAGACCAACATCTTTAATATGTACTTCTGCACAGGAATTTTGACAGCCTGCTACGCCGAGTTTCATCCGCGAAGGCATTTCTTTCTTGTGATACAGTTTATCAAGTTCCATGCCTAGTTTAATAGCATCTTGTTTTCCTCTTTTACAAAATACATTGCCAGGACACATTTTTATACTGCGAACACAATTCGCAAACCCCATGGCAGGCTCCATTTCTAGTTCCTTCCAAATATCTTCAATATCTTCAGCCTTAAGACCTGTAATCATGACCCGTTGTGCTGATGTAAGCTTCATTACGCCATGATACTTTTCCGCCACATCAGCGTATTTTCTCATTAAATCAGGCTTTATAAAACCACCAGGCAAATGAGGGGTAATCGCATAAGTACGATTTCCCTCACGAATTTTTTGTAAATTTGCACCTCTAGGTAACATTATGGCACCTCCCTAAACTATTGTTTTTATCATACCCCAATGTAATAATCTTATCTGTGATGTAAATCATTTTTTAAAAAAACCTTGTAATAACATAATATTATTACAAGGTTTAATTCTGCGCATTACAACAAGCCAATATTCAGTTCAAGCAATAGAGAATCTACTACCATCTCTACCACTAAAAATTTATTACTACTAACCTTAGCTTTAAATTCCGAGCCAATGAATAAAGTAGGCGGAGAAATATCTACCTTTAATCCATACTTTTCAAAATTGGTAGCAGCATTTCCTGTCACCATATTCGTCAACTCCGAAATAGCACTTTGTGCCATTTCATCCATTGTAGAAACGGGCATTCCCATCATCATGGTGGAAGCAATCTTCTTTGCCGTTTCTTCTGTCATATTGTAAGCAACATTGCCCCGCATCTCATCCGTCAATCCTACGAGTACAGTTACACCCTTACTCGCCATAAATTGATCTCCGACAGATAATCTTCCTTTGGTAATACTTTGAAAACCCAATTGAGGCATGATATGCATGATTGCTTCAATAAATGGGTTAATCATCTTCACATCCAAATTATTCTCCCCCTACAAACCCAACATTCATATATATTTGTCCTATTTCTGTCTGGGCTTTCACTGTACTTGAAGCCATTTTAGGATTAATGATTGTCAGCGCCTTACCAATAAAAACACTTGGCGGAGTAATGCGAATTTCAAAATCATTATCCTTATAAATATTATTGATTTGAGATACACCATGGCCAGCAATAATATTAGCAAATTCAGCAGCACTATTTATAATATCTTCTTCGGAGACGTCATCCATTTCTAATACTTTTTGGGCAAATATTCCTGCTACCTCTGAGGATAAATCTAAAATCATCCGTCCTTGCCTTGTGCCTGTTATACCAATAATAATAGCTAAACCATGACAAATAAATTTAATCCCCGTACTATGAGTTGTGCTAAGTTCACTGGTTATGCCCACCATTTCAGCAAGGTTAGTTTCAAAAGAGCTAATAAAATATTGTAATAATTCTTCTTGATACTCTTCTGCATTTTGTTCTTCCTGCATAACAGCATCTAAAGCCTCGATTATTTTATTAGACTTAACAGGTTTTTGTATAAAGCCTTTGATACCAATCGCTGTACCACTATTGATAATAGCTTCATCTTTCATGGCACTTAATACAACAATTTTAGCATGAGGATCAATAATCAAAATTTCCCGTGAGCACGCCAATCCATCCATATCAGGCAATGTTAAATCCATTGTTACTATATCAGGACGACATTCACGGTATTTTTCGATTCCTTCTCCCCCTGTACCAGCAAAGCCACATATTTCATAATTAGAATTAGTCAGTGCATTTTCAATCATTTTTTGACTGAATGGAGAGTCATCAACAACTAATACACGTATTTTATCCACAACATCACCGCCACAGTAAATTTTACTAACATCATGAAATCAGGAATAAGCTACTTCATGTAATTTATTATATAATTCCATGTAATCTTACTTTCACCTGCATATAATAAGGTTTTTTTTCTATAAATTGATTTTTTTTTGTTAAAATCAATTTCTTTATATTTTATACCATTTAAAACCATAATAAATGATATAATTGTATAATTCTTAAAAACTATCTGCTTCAGCCCTTTACCTATTTTACTTTATGACTTACTATTATAGATGAAGTAATAGTTGTCCTTATATTCGAATAATAATTCACCATCAAGGAGGAAAACATGCTTGTTCATGAAATAATTTATCAAGGTAACCCGGATGAAATTGTATTTTTAGGCTCACAAAATATTACATACGGCCATTTACAAAATAAAATAACAGAATATAGAGATTTTTTTTATCAGCAAGGCTTGCGCCCTGGAGAAAATGTCGGTTTATTCTCCAAAAACTCTCCTGAATTCATTTATAGTTACTTAGCAGTCCTGAGTTTAGGAGCCGTCATCGTCCCCCTAAATTTTCAGCTCGTTCCACGGGAAATTGCTTATATTATTCAAAATGCTAATATAAAAATGCTAATTACCATGGCCAAGCTCAATATGGATACGGAGCTTATTAACTATAATTATCAGCACGAGCTCGTGCAATTAGTTATTCCTGAATTCTCAAACACCCTTTCTCAATTAGAGCTATCACCAGCTCCTGTACCTGCCGATATGGATGAAGACAGACTTTGCACTATTATTTATACCTCTGGCACGACAGGGCACCCCAAAGGGGCAATGCTTACCCATAAAAATTTAGTCAGCAATGCTCAGGCATTTTCTCAGGTCTCACCTCACAGCACCAGTGACCGAGTTCTCTGTGTGTTACCTATGTACCATTGTTTTGCTTGGACAGTGGCTGTATTAACACCTTTACTTAATCATTGCTCCATTCGAATCTTAGAATCCTTCTCCATTCGAGAAACTATTATGGCCATCCGTGATGATAAAATTACCATTCTTCCCTGTATCCCAACCATGTTCCGCTTATTTACCCAATGGGCTACAAAGGAAGATTTCGCCCATGTACAGCTTATTATATCAGGTGGTTCTTCCCTCCCTCAGGAAATATCTGAGCAGTTCACAGCTAAATTTGGAAAGAAAATTATTGAAGGCTATGGCTTATCGGAAGCCTCACCTGTAGTATCTCTCAATCCCATTGATCATGTAAAATTTTGCTCAATCGGTAAGCCATTACCTGGCATTCAGGTACAAATCAGCAGTAGTGAAGGTACTATTCTCCCTGCTGGAGAAATCGGCGAACTTCTTGTTCATGGCCCTAATGTCATGCTAGGTTATTATAAATTGCCTGAAGAATCAGCTGCAGCGTTACAAAAGGGTTGGTTACATACTGGTGATTTAGCATACATGGATGAAGATGGTTATATTTTCATTGTAGATCGCCTTAAAGATTTAATTATTACTAGTGGCGAAAATATTTATCCTCGGGAAATTGAAGAATTATTGTATGCTTATCCTGCCGTAGCTGAAGTTGCTGTCATCGGCATACCTGATAAACTACGTGGAAATAGCGTACGTGCTTATATCGTCCCTAATGAGGGGCATCTTTTAAATAAAAAGTTACTAAAGGGTTATCTGCAAAAGAAAATTGCACCTTATAAAATACCTAAAGACTTTTGCATTGTAAACTCCTTGCCAAAAAGTTCTACAGGAAAAATCCTTAAAAGGGAACTACGCCAACAAGCAATTGATTCTTAATACGTAGACTATCATAATTGTTATATAGTCTTGCATAATTATTTCATATTTTATTTATCCTTTATGTATAGTCTATTGTAATACAAATAATGGAGGTGCCCTAATGAGTAACTTGTTAACGAGACTAGAAACAATAAGCACTCAATTATGTATTGCTCCTAAGCAGCTGAAATTGATTGCTAATGCTTTTCATCGAGCCATCCTTGATGGACTAGCTGGTAAACCAAGTACACTAAAGATGTTACCTTCTTATCTGAGCAAACCTTCTGGCAAGGAAACTGGAATTTTCTTAGCCTTGGATTTTGGCGGTACCAATGTCCGAGTGCTGTTAACAGAGTTATTAGGGAAAGGAGGTTTTACTGTACACGCCCGCGCTGGCAGTCCTCTTAAAGATAAGAATGGCCTTTATAATTATATTTCTAATCAATCTTCTGCTGATCAATTATTTGATTTTATTGCTCGACAAATTGGAAGTATCATTAAAAGCGATTGTAATTATCCATTAGGTCATACCTTCTCTTTTCCCACAAATCAAACAGGGCTAAATACGGGTACTCTTATCGCGTGGACTAAGGAAATTGAGACAAAGGGCGTGGAAGGCAACGATATAACGGCACTGCTCACAGCTGCCTTACACCGACAAAACCTTACAAATGTCTTACCTCAAGCCATTGTTAATGACACTGTCGGCACATTGCTCGCAGCTGCCTATATTGATCCATCCACTGATATCGGCTCAATTTGCGGCACAGGTCATAATACAGCCTATATTGAGCCATTGTCACCACTCACAAATTCGCCAATGATTATTAATATGGAATCTGGTAACTTTGATCAATTACCTCTTACTACTTACGATTTAGCTTTGGATAAAAACAGTGAAAAACCAGGTGCGCAACTGTTAGAAAAAATGGTTTCAGGTCATTATGTCGGTGAACTAGTACGTAT
>JAPUES010000129.1 GCA_027492445.1 Sporomusaceae bacterium
CTTTCCTAAACTCTAAATACTCAGCAAAAGAAAGCGGATATACCCGAAATGAAACATACCGTCCAGTCAAATATGTTGATATCTCCGAGGACATCATTTTAGAGTTAGACCCTGTGACAAAAACATCAACATTATATTCAGCTTCCTCCATGAAGGTATTGACCAGCCGTTCCCAATGTTCTATTTCTTGAATCTCATCCAAAAATAAATACGTGCGTTCATTTGGAACAAGTTTACCTTTGATGATCTCAAATACTTGTTTCACATCCGTATTCTGCCATTCCAAGGTATCAAAGTTAAAACGTACTATACACTTTTCAGATATTCCCTTGTTTTTAAGTTCATCCATGAGTAGCAGCATAATGGTTGACTTACCACAGCGGCGAACCCCAGTTAGAATCTTAACTAATGGCATATCAATAAATGGTGTGATTTGGTCAATATAAGATTGTCTTATAAGCATCGTCACCACCCCCTTGTAAGTAATATATTCTAAACAACATGAAAAATCAATAGTTTTTATGGTTATAACCGAAATATATTTTTATATCAATATTGACAATTTTCATGGCATAGGCAGTAGGCTCCTGAGAGCCTCCCTGTCTGCCAGCTTTATTATTCCTCAATCAAATAAGAATATAAATTTTTAAGGAACTTAATATTGTGCCACTTACTGATAGTTACAAGCGACACGCATTAAGCTCCGTAAAAACTTCTGCTGCACTGTCAATATTTTTTTGCTTTTTTCTTGCCCTTTTTCTTACATTCATCATAGTAGTCTTTTAAAATTTGAAGACCAATTTCCTCTTGTTGTTTTTTATATAGTTCATCTTCAATTCTCCTGTCATAGGCATTAAGAAGATTTGGTATTCGCTGTATATTCCATTCTCTCGGGATAGTGACGGGATTGATATTTATATCATCCAAGTCCCTCAATGTCCGTCTGAATAATTCCAGTTCATCCCCTTGAAGAGTAGTTCTTACCTTATTTATTCCTCGATACTGGTTGATTCTTCGCAATTCCCTGATGAGTCTTGCTTCTTTTTTTTCTGAGAAACGACAGTATTGCACCTGCTTTATGGCTTCGTTCAAAGTGAAATAATCCCCTCTACGTATAACTCTATTAAAGTATTTTCTAATGATGTCCTTGCAAAAATCGTCTGATAACATTTCCCGTATTACATCAGTTCGAGATATTTCCTGTTTGTTTTTTATATTCCTTGATAGCAAATATGTTTTTAAATATTTACACTGTATCTCAAAACGAATGAGATTGCGAGCTGCTTCTAAATTGGGGCAATCTTGAAATTCTTCTTCTAGCTGTTTCAGTTTCCAATAGCAGTTGATGTTAACTGATTTACTCTCCAAATAAAAACTGTTTTTATCAGGCTTTTTTTTCTTGGCTGCAACATCATCCTCTAATCGTTCAGTATAATACTTCGGAATATCGCCACGTTTTATAAGATCGATCATCCGTTCTGCTGTACAAGGAATCTTTAATTCGTTTAGATCGAAATTGACACAGTAATCAGGTCGATTTATCGAGTAATGCTTATATTCTCCCAAGATAGGGGAAATTTTTTTTGCTTCGTTATTAAATATCTCTTCGACACCCTCAAGATAATCTACTGTTGCTGCTGCCAAATAGTTGTTTTCACCTGTTAGAATTTTAGGATTTATGGTAGCCTTGATGCTACACGGTCTATCAATTTCACCAGGTTTAATAAATCCGGGCGAAATATTACTATCCCGCAATAACCACAGAAGTCCTTTGCTTTGGGGCAGATAGTATGCAATATAATAATCCGGAAAAGCTGAACGCAGCCACTTGATAAATTCATCTGAGTTATCCGTAGATTTGATATCGCGAATTCGAAAAAACTTAATATCATTTGTTTCTGCATAACTCTGAAAATCCGTGATTAATTTTAATGCTTCTTTTTTGGTCAATGTCTTAACAATGGTTACTGTATGAAATCCTCTCGATGTGTTTTCCATATAAAATACCTGCCTTCCATATTATTAATCTATTAGCGTTGATTTAATAATATGTAGCGTCTATATGTTATTAGTAATATGAAATTATTAATAAGACTATAGATAAAAATATCTGCTCCTTCATGGGAATCATGCGTACCCTAGATGCATTTTCACTTTGTAAGTTATTTACATAAACTGCGAAAAAATTATATCAATGATATTCATTAAATATCATTGATATAATGCACTAATACTTAAAAACACAATACTTATTATGAATAAATTTTCCATTGCTAGTAATGATATTTAAATAGCACAAGTGGTATTGCATAAAATTCGAGTTTTAAATACCATAAAAATACAGCAACCATCATAACAAATGACCACGTACTCCAGTTATTCAAAATTCATCATCCATACACAACCTATCAATATCATCAGCATAGTAAAGTCCTGCGACTAATTAAAATTGCTGTTAATTACATAACATTATAATCAGCAAGACAGAGGTTGTCCTTAATTTAATCCCCTCATATCTTATACTGTCAAAATAATATATTATGATAGATATAAATGGAAATAATCATTACTGGAGGATCTTATTTTGAAATTTATCATATTTCGAGGAAAAAAGCTTCCTGTAGGTTTAGCCAGAAAACTTTTAGCAATAGCCAGTTATGTAGTACCTCTTCATAAATTTTATAGAGATCTTTATTTGGCATTGTCAACTCAAGATAAAAAATAGACGGATTAGTCCATCTATTTTTTGATAATAAAATTTCAATCTGTAAATCACATCCTACCTTGCTCCTTCAGGCTAACGTAACCACCACCATCAGCACCAACTATAATATGGTCAAGCACTTCAATGCCAATAATCTTTCCACATTCGACCAATTGCTTTGTTAACAAAATATCTTCATTACTCGGAGATGGATCTGAACTTGGATGGAAATGTGCACTAGAACAATGCTAGCCGCCATGAGCTTGACTGCTCGATGAAATACCTCTCTAGGGCTCACAACCGTAGCATTAAGTGTACCTTTACTGATCGTGCGTTCCGCAATGATACCATTCTTGGTATTGAGAAATATCACGCGAAATTCTTCTTGCATCAAGTGCTGCATATCAGGCATACGATCAAATACATCTTTAGGACTACGAATACATGATGGAAACTCCATTGTTGATTGGTATAGTCGCTTCGCCAGTTCACATACATATTGTAATTGCCTAGCTTTGATAGGCCCAATGCCTTTAAGCCTCTCTAGCTCATCAGGATAGGAATTCATAAGAACCTGCCGTACAGTCCCGTATTCAGCAACCAGTTCTCGCACTGTAGAATGCGGTAGAAAGGTAGCAAGCAGTTCTTCATCAGTTGCATTAGCAGGACACGTCTTAAAACTTGTCATAATCACACCCTGCCTCTTCTTCCATTGGTTGCTCGCTTAGCCAAAGTCGCAGGGTTTCCTCGAGTATTTCATCAGGCAAATAAAGTTGCACAACACGATCGTTACCTGGCATGATGTAAAGCACGTAGTACACTTCGCCCGATACCTCTAGGCGACTGATCCATTCAGGCATAATTTCTGCCAGTGAATCAGGCAGTCCAATTGCACTTAAGCAATTGTCGCCTTTTTCCAATACTCCAAACGAGCCGCATGTGGTTAATGAAAAATCTTCCACGCCAGTTTCAGGTTCTAGCGCTAGCCTAAGCGCCAGTATTTTTCTTGTCCAATGTTTGGCAAGAGCTTCGGTAATTAGCCCACTTGCCTTTAAGTGTTGAATGTCATTAAGATTTCTGATGATTTGCATTTATATTTCACTCCCTTAAATTTGTCTGACAAGGCTCTTGTCAGCATAATCTAAAGAAATAATATTTGTTTAATTTTTCCATTAATAGCGTTTTTCACAAGTGAAATAGTGCGATTAAAAAGTGCAAAGGCAAGTGCAAACTTCATGTACCACAAACCCATGAAATACATGGAAAGTGCGGAGGTGCAAAGAATTTTAGAAAACATTTTGGTAGGAGAATTTGCTAACTTTTTTTCCGCTACCTTTCCCTACCGTTTTTTCATTTTTCTCTGCACTCCGCACTTTTCCTTGTACCGCATGGATTTTCACGTCTGTGAGTCTGCACTACATCCGCACTATTCTCATGCCACCATTTCCATGAATTCCGCTAATTCACCCTCATCTTCGTTGATCACGCCCTGGTGTGATTGTCTACCCCGACCGCCTAGTTCTCGAAAGGAAAGCTCTTTTAAATAACGTACTCCACTACTGGTCTGTTGATCAAAGGGAAAATCTAGTGTCTTACAATTCATCCTAAAGATATTCCAAAATTTTTGTGGTGACATTTTAACTACATCACCCAAACCATTGCGTTGACACCAAACTTGATACTTTTCAAGAATCTTAGATTTATCAGTTCTTACTTTAGGATTTATTTCAAGCATTTCCCTCATATAATCCAGCATCGGATTCTGTTCCTGTTTATAGCGACTAATGGCTTCTTCAATGACCGCCGACTGTGTAAATTCGTAATCATTCGCTCGCAGTCGCTGTAACCCAACCAAAGCCCAATTGAGGATACCTGCTAATTCGGTTTGCAATTTTTTCTTAAGATGCTTGTCGGCCTGCTTACCATCAAAGCGTCTATCAAAAGGAAGAATGAATATCCGCCGATACAAACCATGACTCTTATCAGGACTGTATGGCAAATTATTTATAGCGAATACCATTTTAGAAATAGGAGCATAGGTAATCGAGTTTTCATACTTTTTTTCCACTGTAATTCGATCACCTGACACGATGGCCTTAAAGTACTGGCTATTAAAGCCTTTTGGATTTATTTCGTTCTCTGTAGCAATGTTTACAGTTTTACCAATGAGAGCCGAACGTTGAAATGAACTTTCTAAGTCATGCAAGGATAGATTAGCTACATTCTCACTACCAATGAGCAATGTTACAATTTCCAGCAGCAACGACTTACCATTTGAACCCTCGCCGTAGAGAAAGAATGCCTTTTGTATAATTGTCTCGGCGGTCAAGAGATAACCAATCAATTCCTGCATTACCGCAACTCTTTCAGCATCCCCTTCCATGATTTCGTCCCCAAACTTTTCAAATCGCTCGCATCGTGCCTCTGGATCATAAGCTAAAGGAACTTGTACCGTCGATAAATACGAAGGATCATGAGGAATCAATGCTAGGTTATTGGTATCAAGCATACCGTTGGCGAGGTTAATCAGGTGTTTGTGAGTATCCATTTCTCGCGCCTCAGTCGCGGCTAACTTAAGCATCTCGATAGATTGCTCACCAATCCAGGAACGGTAGATGTTCTTCTTCACCGATTGAAAGAGTTCTCGTATTTTACGAGTCAAACTATATTCTGGCAAAGGCCGCCATACTCCATTTTGATAGTTATAAAATACTTTTCCTTCACATATAAGCAGTTGATGTTGCTTTAAGAAAAAGTCGGCAAATATATTTGGATTGAAGATTGGCTTGCCTGACTCTTCACTGAACGTAAGCCCCATCTCAGCTAGAGTTTGAGTTTGATATATCGATTCAATATATATAGCTGGACTAGCAACCTCAGTTTCATCAGTTAAGTTACAGCCATACTCCATTAATTTTGTATAGGTTATTGGGCCTATGCCTTTTTGATAAGAAACTAGCATTTTATCAAACATGGAGTTAGTTGCATTTTCACTATACTTTGAATGCTGATGACTCAGTTTATGAAAAGCGTCCCTGCCTCCTTCACCAAAATATGCTAGCGTGCTGGCTGCCGCCATCCATAAAAGATAAGTCTGTTCCGCTGGATGTTCACACATCCAACGGAGAAAGGTGCATTTTTCAAAAGGATATTTACTTTGAAAATCGCTAGTTGTTTTCGCAGATAAAGCAGGAAGCCTAGGACGAAATTCCTTTATTTCCGCTTCAGGGATTTCTGCAAAGCTGTATCTCATTGCGGGATCATACTTTACAATTTGGCATGGTTTGATATCATCAAGATTCTTGACGTTAAGTGATCCTGGTAAACGAATAGGCTGCGCTATTTTCAGCATCGCTGGATCGCCAGGACAATCACTGTAGCGGTCTGCTAGCCATTTACTTTTACGTTTGATTTCCATAGCGAATTCCCGCACATTGATCGCAGTATCGAGGGAGTAGTAAGCATGATAGCCATTACCTGAATCAACAATCATGGTCGGCGCAAAATCATTTTCATTTTGTAAGCGTTCCAAAATTTTCTGCCTAGCCGCTTCCCGTTTCTCAGGATCTTCAATATTCTTGATTTTTAGTCCATTGATTTCATCATGATCGACAACCAGGAAAGTGACTATACTACAGTCACTTTCCTTTCCGCTTTTATTATTGTCACGCAAGGCAACGCCGACATAAACATGTCTGTGATTTACATTTGCTAAGTCGACGATTTCGACGAGTTGTGACTCTAAGTTTGGCCCAATTTCTAGGAAATAGCATTTAGGCTTTCCATCTTGTCCAATGACTCTAAATTCTAAATACTGATTTCTAAAATCAAATTTCTCTTGGAAATTTCTTACTGTTGCATTGACCCATGTCATAACGTCTTTAGTTACGCGACCTTGAACAATATCATTTTCAAAATTCATTTCTTAATCCTCCACTTTCTTTTTATACAATTGACGCATATCAGATCAATTTTTCATTTATTCGAACACTAGATCTCCCTCTATTCGGTAGCACAAGAGTGTTCAGAAACAACTACCTCTTCACCAGACCGTTCTAAAATTGACTGTTCAAACAAGTGACTGTACTTTTCTAATAGACCACCTGCAATCTGACTATACTTTTGCCTAGGTTTCATCAAATATTGAAATTCATATACCGAGTAACGTTTATCGCTATTGAAATAGATACACTCTACTTTCTTTTTGTCGACGGTGTTATGGTTAACAAATCCTGGCAACATCAAATAATCTCCCAGCCAACTACAAAGCTGGTCGTAATATGGTTCGCTAACTTGTAGACCTACTAGCTCAGCTATTGTACGTATACTATCTTGGCAAGCTCTTATACTGTCTACTAACACGCTGCTTGGATCATATTCGAGTATCTCTAAATCATCACTAAAGAACCAATAAGCTTGAATGCTAGTTCCAGTATCTATTAACGCTGTTGGGTATTGAGTTAATGATTTCTTAGCAATTGCAATTGCAAGTTCTTTAGCATAAGGCAAACGATGGTGCGATTGATCATATTGGATATCGACCCATACTGCTGGGGTGATTATTGTACAAGCATCTACTGCCACACTATTTTTAAACTTTGGAAAGCCATTGTGTTCTCCTAAAGTTAAAACTATTGAATTTCCCGCCGAGTTAGCATAATTAGCGTTTTCTAATGATTCATTTAAATTTTCAATTTCTCCATATTTTTGAAATAGATCGTTTATAAATTTTTTCGTTGTAATGTTCACACCATTTTTCTTATTTTCCATTTTTTCGTCCTCCATTATTTTCATTAATTTACATCTTCATTAAATAACTGATTAATGTAGCTCTTACTGACAAGAGCAATTCTTCAAGTCCCACAACGCATACTCACTTTCACTACCATCCATTGCTGAAACCATCACAATATTCGCTTCATCTTGGAATAATTCAAAGTAACACTCTAAAAGATCATCAAATATCTCTTCTGAGGTAATAGGCACTGGGTTTAAAAAGCTTAACGTTACACGACGCTGTTTTAATTTTTCATTGCTTTCTATCGTAATTTCCGCCACATGATTGTGGCTACTAATTTTTTTGCAAAGATCATTAACTTTTGCTTCTACTTCCACCTTACTTTTCATAGGAAAATAGAATCGCACACCTTTTGCAAATTCCTTACATAATACTTTTTGTTCTATTTCCTTAAACATTTAATCCACTCCATTCATTATTCTAGTTTGTAAACAGGTCGTCGCACCTTTGCTGAAACGTCCGCTACCATGTTCCTGATATTATGGAACCACTGCAAGTTTCGGCATAACTGGTGTACTGCATTTAGGACACTTAATAAGGCCCGTAAGCAGGTTCTCGCTATCATGCACTCGCGGATTTTCTTTGAATTTTTAATTAAAGAGGATTTGCACCTTAGTTTGCTAATAGTATGGTCATAGCATAGGTCTGAAAACGCTCATGAGTAAGTCATTAGAAGAAAGACTTACTCACTTCGTCGCATATATCAGGAGTTCAGATGCTCGCACTATTAGCCATTTTGGATATTATGGTCAACCGTTCCCGCTACCAAGCGGTAGGGCTGCCTTTTTATGAATTTTTCAAAGAACAAGACCTCCAAATGGCACTTGACTGGAATAATCAGAACTAATCAATTCTCACTCACTAGCCCGTCTTACATATACCATTCTGCCACAGCTTGGAGGATCATTTTAGGGAGCCATTTTTGCTTAACGTAAAAGCCTAACCAGTTTTTTTGTTAAACTGCATATTTGCTTCCCTTAATAGTGAGTAAATGGTAAAAATTAGCTTACTAATATCCTTGCCTCACAGTTACCATTTTGCCATAGAAACAGTCGATATTTTAGGGAGCCAAAATTCAAAACGATAAATACCTAAAAAAAAGAACCAGGAACCATCTTGGCTCCTAGCTCATGTTTTTCCGTAGCTTTTTAAAAACTCTTCCACTTTCTTTAGTTGTTCTGGAGATACCTTGTTTTCATTTTGCAAAGAGTCTTCCAATCGCCGTTCATTTACAAGAATATGCGCCTCAAGCACTACAGAACGAATATCGCGGTGTTTATACTCCTGACTATTTTCACCTTTAATTTTTACCATATCTATGATTTCTTCTGTCCGTAGCTCATTTACCATATCTACAATCTCGTTCCAAAACTTCGACTGCTGTTGCAGTAAGTGATAGTAGTAATACATGAGGAAAGCCGCGTCAGAATCATTACCAATTCTAAGTTCTTTATCAAGATCCTTTGTATCTGCCGCTTTACCAACCTTCGTTTTTTTCATTCCTTTACTAACTATTCGAACTTTAACTTGGCTCAGATCGTCACTCATTAGTTTCAGAAGCCCTGTTTCGACTTCATCAAAAACAGTACGGGATTGCAATTGAGTAAGCACATATGATGTAACCATCTCTTTTTCTCTATCGGCCTCAGGCACATACTTATCAACAAAATCTTTGATACTGTCGACTGTTTCCCTAACTTCTTCTGTAGTAATCTTATTAATTTTGTCTTTTCTAATCTTTTTTGAAACTGCTGACGTATATTGACGTAGAAGAAACTTTACATATTCCTTCTGTGATTCAGGAATGTGAAACTCAGTTTCTTTCTTCTTGGTTGTTTCATTGATTATAACGACCTTATATTTCTTCAATACACCAGCTCTCTTGAACATCTCTTCAATATATTTCTGACGTTTTTTTCTGTAGTTATCAAACTTGGATGCCTCTTGTACCTTGCCGTCCACAACTAACTTTATGATTTTATTAACTTCTCTCTCTGCGTCATGCACCTTAACTGATACTTGCTCTTCCTCTGCTAACTCCTTTGCTATCTGGTAAAAAGACACTGTTTCTTCTGACATTATATCACCTCGCATTTACAGTCTACATGATGTGCTATACCTTAGCAAGATAGCCGCCTTCAGACTTATCTTTACAACGTGAGGACAATGAGGGCAGTAATATTGCGTGTCAAAAAACAATGGAGTGTTTCTGGCACGACTTTTAAATTACAAGGCAGTCAGGGCAGCTACTTTCCCCAAGCTTAGGAACATACAAAAGAAAGACTTCAATCCCTGCATTACACAAAGATTGAAGCCATTTTGCACCGTTAGAGATGGTACGGTTCTGCGTATCGAGTCAAACAGTGCAGATAAAAGGAGCAATGACCGCCGCCCTCATTGCCCTACAAAAAGCATACAATGCCTGACATGCTAGTTCACTCATGAATCATACAAAGAAGAAGACGAACAGACTTCATATATGTATTGGTGAAGTCTGTTCTATCACATTCCTGTATCAAAGGTGGGGAATTTTAACCAACCTCTTTCAACACTTCCATTTCCTTAAAACTAAACAATTTTTCTACATTCAACAATATTAAAAGCCTGTCGCGATCCTTGCCTATACCGCGAATGTAGTCATTACTTGCCGTCAAGGTGGGGGCAGGTTCAATAGCAGAATCCTGTAACCTGATTACTTCCGTAACTTCGTCTACAACTATACCGACCTCTTGCCCCGCCGTCTCAAGAATAACTACCCGCCTGTCGGTTTCACCTTTCACAACCATCCCAAATCGCGCAGCCAATTCAATAACGGGAATGACCTTTCCGCGCAGATTGATGATGCCTTCCATATAGCCCAGAGTGTTTGGTATCTTTGTTGCGCCTTTATACTGAATGATTTCTTTGACCTGAGCTATCGAAACAGCATACCCTTCTTTTCCTAGACGAAACACAACCAGTTGTTCTTCCGCCACTACTCAGTCCCCTCCTTAGCAATATCCAGCTCCAAGTTTTGCAGAATACGTGGCCAATCACCCCGCAATTCTTCTAAATCTTCGTCTGATATCACAAATTCAATTCTTTCGTTTTCCATACACTAATGGTACTTCCTATATCGTAAACTTCCTGACAGCCGTCTGTAGTTCTTCGGCCATCTTGGCCAAAGCCTGGCTGGATGCCGCAATCTCTTCCATGGAGGCCGATTGCTCCTCTGTAGCTGCAGAAACGGTCTGGGTCTGTGCAGCAGCGTCCTTACTAATTCTGTCTATATCATGTGCCGACGCTACAATCTGCTGACTTCCAGCCGCCATTTGCTGAATTGCAGCCGAAATTTCCTTGATTTGAGCTGATTCCTCATTCACAAGCAATACAATTTCTTTGAACGACTGACCCGCAGAATTCACTACTTCGGCCCCAACCTTTACCTCGCGAGTGCCGTCGCTCATAGCGACAACCGCTTTGTCAGTTTCCGACTGAATTTCCGAAATCAAGGTGGCAATTTCCTTGGCAGCCTCCTGGGACTGTTCAGCCAGCTTGCGTACTTCCTCGGCGACTACCGCAAAACCTCTGCCCTGTTCGCCCGCACGCGCAGCCTCAATAGCCGCATTCAGCGCGAGCAGATTGGTTTGCCCTGCAATCCCTGAAATGGTGTCCACAATCTGTCCGATCTCTTTCGAGCGTTCCCCAAGCTTCGTTACTACCTGCGCAGAACTAGATACAGTCTTCTCAATACTGGCCATTTGACTCACGGCAGCATCTACCGCCTTGTCACCTTGCTGGGCTGCTTTGGCAGTCTTATCCGCCATTCCTGTCACAGTATTGGCATTGGCAGCCACTTGCTGAATGGCAGCCGATAATTGTTCTACAGCGGCACCCGTTGTGTTAACCGCCTGTACCTGTTTCTCGGCTCCTTGGGCAACACTAGTAATCGTAACCGCAACCTGATTTGCTGCCTGAGCTGACTGCTCAGCACCAGCAGTCAGTTCTTCCGAAGAAGCCGCTACTGATTCCGCTGAATTGGCTACATGCTTAACTAAAGAACGTAGATTATCAGAAGCATTAATGAGGCTTTGTAGTAACATTCCCATCTCATCTTTTGATTTGATTTCAAGGCGCTGGTTAAAAATCCCCAGAGCCATTGCTTCCGCATAAGTTACCCCTTGCCTGATAGATGCCAGGATGGGACGTGCAATGAATACAGCACTTACTCCACCAAGTAAAAGCCCTATGACCAATATGGTAATTACGGTTATAGTCATTTTACTCTGCTGATCATCAATCTTCTTAATGTCTACTTTTACTAATTCATCTTGCTGTTGTACGTATTTATCTATCTCCGCAAGAAGAGCAGCGTTATCTGGTGCAGCAGCAGTAGTCATATAGACCGCAGCATTAGCCTGTCCTTGAGTATCATATAACTCAACCATTTTTTTCAAGTGTGGCGTATATTTATTTCTGGCGTCCACAACAGGTTTAAGTAATTCTTTAATTTGGGCATTATCATTTATATATTTGAGAGCAGTGTCGGACTCTTTCGTCGCTTTATCCAAATCCAGTTTAAATTTCGGGTTGCCTGTGGCCAGATATCCCCGAATTGCAGCCGCTTCAC
This sequence comes from Sporomusaceae bacterium, assembly GCA_027492445.1. Classification (GTDB taxonomy): domain Bacteria; phylum Bacillota; class Negativicutes; order DSM-13327; family DSM-13327; genus CTSoil-075. The sequence goes on from JAPUES010000129.1 coordinate 12,112, forward strand.
GAGATGACTCCAGCGCAAATTTTTGTGTCATATCTCTTAGTGGCATACGATAGTGAGTTAAGTCATGAGTAGCCTTTTCGATAACTTGATACTGGACATAGAATGCTCCTACGATAACAAGCATAATAGCTAGCATAAGTCCGAACCCACCGTAGATCTTGGTACTAATTTTCATATTGTATTCCTCCTCCGATTTTCACCATGGCTGGCGATGACTATAAACTTAAAAACTGAAAATCCATCCTAAGTTGAGTAAATGATTAACATCATATTTTCGTACATTTATCGTTGCTAAAAAAGTGGCCTACTTTGTGTCCATTTTGGGTAGTTTTTACTTGACCGTTTACACTCGCTCAGAGTCCAGTATAAAATCAATAAACTTCCTGCTCATTTCAGTGTCAAACTGCCTGCCGCTAACTTGCTCAATCTCTCTAAGCGCCCTTTCGGAGGTAAATGGCTGGCGATAACAACGTGTCGTAGTCATCGCGTCGTAGCAATCACATAATGATAACATCCGACTCAGCAGTGGTATTTCTTGCCCCTTTAAACCATAAGGGTATCCATTACCATCATATCTCTCATGATGATAGCGAACTGCATCTGCAATCATTTCGAATCCGTTAATTTCCGTAAGTATATCCGCACCTATTTCAGAATGGCCCTTAATAATAGCAAACTCACTTTCCGTTACCTGCGTCGATTTGTTTAAAATACTCTCTGGAATACCGATTTTACCAATATCGTGTACGGCGCCCGATAAATACGCAAGGTGTATTTGTTCTTGCGGTAACTGTAGTACTTCTGCAAAGCCCAGCATTAATTCCCCCACATGTTCACTATGTGTTCCAGTATAACTATCCCTTGCATCAATAGCTTTAGCAAACGACTTGATAACACTTACGCTCATATGATCAAATTTTTCCTCAATCGCTTTGTATCGATTAATAGTCACATAACAGGCCGCGACATATCGAGGACATCCCATTTCATTTCTTTGCAGATAAGTACTGCATAAACACCATTTTTGTTGTTTAGAAATGGGCAAATAACATTCTACCATCGACAATTCCTTATTTGATTTCAATGTTTTAATCAGCGGAGAGAACCTTTTTTTAGAAGTGAGTGGTTGCTTTTCTTTGTAAAACAATTTATAAGCAGACTGCCCTAACATGTCTTCGGCTTTTTTTTCAACCCATTGACAAAACGCACTATTGACATAGCGCACTATATAATTAGCATCGGTGATAATCCACTTATGAGCTGATCGCGTATTGATTACGTCCTTAATAAAATCCCCGACCTCTGTTTTCACTCTAATCCCCCTCTCATGATCAACGTCAAAATCCAACTTATAATGGATGAATTCATCTCATGATGACTACAAAAAAACTTTGTGAAACATTTTTCTATTATAATACACTATTTCTACATAATTTGCCATATTTTTTATTCCGATATAATTTACTTCCCATATAGAGTTCCATTGGCAGTATTTTTACAGTTTTGAAATGATAAATGGTATATTCTTTTAACTCATTGATTATCGCAATAATTCCATCATATTTATCGAAAATTAACTCATCATTCAACAATGCTTTTATACGGTTAACTATTTCAAATAGCTTCTTATGTTGCTCATCAATTTCTATCACACCAACATTGTTTCCTCTCTCTACGCTACCATTGCCATTACAAATCACTCCTTTTTTTATCCACCCTCTACTAGTGGGTATCACTAATTCTATTGCCAACTGAGAAAGTTGAGTGGCCGTCGCCGTAAACTCTTCAATTGATGGGGTCTGTTCTTCAATAGCAGTCGCTGCGCTTCCTGGTGAGTAGTTTTTCACTACAGGAAGCGCAGCAGTCGTGCGTTAGTTCGGCCTCAGAATAAGTCTGTAGGAATTTACCAAGCAAAACCCATTCCCCTAGCGCATCAACGACTTTAAGTGCCCTCTCTGTTTTTTACATACTATCTGTTCAAAATACATTTCTCCACTTACCCTACAACAACGCAGTTTCGACCACTATTTTTTGCCTCATAGAGTTTTCTGTCAACTGCCTCCACTAATTGCGGCATGTCTATATCTTGATCTTGATATGTATACACACCAAAGCTAGCGGTGATTTTCAATACTCCTCGACCAGTACGTATCTCCATGTCTTCAATAGACTTGCGCATTCTCTCGGCCACCGTAAAGGCACCAACTTGGTCGCAA
>JAPUES010000130.1:0-5380 GCA_027492445.1 Sporomusaceae bacterium
AATGAGGAATAAATTGCTATAATTTGCACGGCTATAGAATATACCGCGACTATTGTTGTCCCTGAAACCATCCCTAAAATAAACTGTCCTGTACTCCAATAAAGTTTATCCATGATAACATTTAAAAAAATGAAAAATGAGTATGCGGCAATTTCTTTGAGAAGTAAATAATCTACTTTAACAAAATCAAACTTAGTTTTTAAATATTTAAAACAATAATATACATTAGCCAGCAAACAGCTTATATTCAAAATAGTAGAAATTACAACCATCATGACTGCTCCATACCCAAGATATAAGAAGGGTAAGACAATCACTGGATTTATTATAATACGCAATAAATTACACATTCTCAAAAATACAAATCGTTCATAGGCTTGAATAATAGAAGAAAATACACCTAATGGAAAAGATACTGCGAAATTAAAAATTAATAACAGGGTCATCATCTTGGCCTTACTTAGCTCTTCTGCAGTCAAGCTATAAGCAAACATATTATCAAGATTATAGTATAAAATACTGCCTACAATCATTGTTACTATGCCAATACCAAGATACAGGAAGAGGAACATTCCATTTAGTTGATATTCATTTTGCTTATTACCAATCGCTCTATTTCGTGCTGTATATCTTACAATCGCATTCCCGAGCCCCATATCCAAAATACTAAGATAGCCCACTAAAGAACCAATGAGTGAATATAATCCATACTCAGATTGTCCTAAGAAACGAATCATAATCGGGGTATATACTAATCCGATTAGTAAGATAACACCATTATTTACATAGGATAAGATAACGCCCATTTTGAATTGATTCATCATACTTTATAAAGCAATTCTTTGATTTTCCACAATCTCTGCCAATGTCTGATATCCAATGCCTACGTCCTTTTGGTATTGCTGTAGATGTACTGTTTCTGGACATGGAATGTGTTCTATTCCTGCTTGGATGTCTGCTAAAACATCACGGTACACGGTTTCAGTAAGGGGTTTATATACTTTATTATAATTTGTCGGGATTGGGAAAAGATCTTTCAAAATACCTTCTGCCTTTATGGAATAGGAAATTACAATGGTAGGAATCTGCTGAGATAAGCCTGCGATAGCAGCATGCATCCGTTCTGCGATGAGACAATCTGTAGTTCTTATAATCTCTTTGAGCTCCACGGAAGACCCATTGTTTACACTAATAACTTGACCTTCATACCTACCTAGGTCAGCCTTCATTTGATTGCAGAGGGCTACATCATTTGTTAACGAATCATCGCCTTGTACATGTGCTAGTAAAACCAAACCAATCCCTTGGGACAAAATTGCATGGGCCAGTTCCAAACGCTTTTGATAGATTACTTCTGGCGAAAGCCCCTTAAAGTTAGCAATACCAGTGCTTACATTTAAGGTAATTACTTGTTTTTTGGGTGCTCTTACCTTCATCTCAGAAATTTCTTTTCCAATAGCAGTGGTATAGTCAGTACTCTGATAGGGTAAAATAAACGCTGGGTCTGGATTTTTTATCGGAAAAATCCCCCTGTCTTTCATACACCTAGCATATCTTTCATATAAGTAGCGCTCCGTTACACTTTCTCGAACGCTTATCACTGTACTTTTTTCTAATATTTCCTGGAACTCTTTTTCATGTTGTTCACACTGAAATCGCCCAATGGAATGAGCTGATAAATAGGTAATGGGGTGATATATTCGATCTACTTGTTTAATTAGATTACTCCACACTGTAAAATCTCCATACTCACTGGAAAATAAATCTCCACCCGTTATTATATGTAAGTCAAGCTTGTCGAATAAATAGGGTGTAAGCATCCTGCTATACCACTGATTAATTCCTCGTGGGCACTCAATTCTAAGCTTGCGCAAAGCACGTAACACCAAGGGCATTTTAGGTAATATTATTACTGTAACGCCCAAGTCCGACCATGCCTTCTTATCATTCTGGTCAGAGGAAAGTATAACAATATCACTCTCCGGGAAAAATTCTTTAATCAAAATGACATTGGTCCGAACAAGGGCATCCACACCTCTATTCCGACTAGAGGTGATTCCCGATAGCAATACCTTAAACCTCATCCATATGTCCTCCTTCTATGAACCCTTTGGGGAGAATACTACCTAACTCCCACATCATCAAACACTGTAATATAGGGTACATATAAGTCATAGTATCCCGATAATGAGTAGGAGTATTTCAATAGACAATAAATGATAAAAATCATCCATAGTAATATTTTATAAGGTGGCCGTTTAAGTAATACTAAAAAACAGGGTATCAGAATAATCTCATACACTATGTAATAGGCACTAGACCGTATTGCAATTACGGAAACCGTGTCAATAAAGAGAAAATATATACAATGTCCGAATACGACTAAGTTTAATAGCCCCTTATAATAAGGTACTTTTATTTGTAGCTTATTTACATACATAATAAGTAGGGGCAAGAAAATAATTCGCCTGATATACCCTAATACAACCATTACATCATTATCTAAGTTCTCATTGATTGCATCCTTCTCCAGATAAGTTGATAATTTCTGTACTGCTAATACATTTTCACTACCAATTAATGAAAGTATTGGTTGTAATAAAGAAGGAAATATATTCATCTTACCAATTAACATACTTACAAGAATAAATCCTGCTAATTTGCATCTACCACCCGTTGCTGAAAAAATCATATAGGCTGGTAGAAAAACAAAAGCTGAGGAATGAAAACTAGCTGCTAACAGTAAGCACGCTAGATATTTGATAACATCTTTGCGTATAATATATTTTATACTTAGCATTGTTAATGCAACTGCGATATATTGGCGTACAATAAACATTTCACCAATGGAACTAGAAAAATTGACTAAAAAAGATGTGAACGGATAAGGCGAATAGGACAGAATAAATTGTGTTTTAATCAAAATTACTATGGATGCAATCATTAGTAATAGCAAGCTATAACTATCCGTTATTATTTTAGCTACGTAATTTAGTAGTCCATACCCTAGCTCGAATTCGCCGAAGATAAATTCTGATACAGAATTATTATTTCTAAAAAAGGCAAGATATGACGACCAGTCTGTACCTGTTTCCCATCGAATCCCCGACAAAAGGATTAACACAAAGGCTACTATAATGATAAGTAGCTTTTTTATTCGAGGCTGAATGGTAATCAAATCTAGAAAGCTTAAAATAACTAAGGATGTAATAATTGATATATAAAAAACCATTTATCAAACGTCCTTATTATTTAACATAAAATATCTCCATGATTACATTGTAGATAACCTTTGGAGTATTGATGTTATATTTTTTTTGCCACAGGAAAGTGAATAGGTAGTATTAAATGTATTTATAATATTACCTATTAAGAACTCTAGCAACTGAGAATTTCGAGTCACTTTAATTGCTGTATGAATGCTCTCCTCTAGTTGTTCACACATGATTACGTCTTTCTTATTTTCTACACTATATCCTTTAAAACTGTCAGCGAGGCCAACAATTGGAACACCGACTGCCATTGCCACTAAATTCCGTGTAAGAACACCCGAACTAGAACTAAAAGGATTTAGATACACCTTTGCGTTTTGTATAATGGGATACTCATCATATGGCTTGTTATAAATAACCAAGTTAGAAATGTCCTTTAGATAGGTACTTAATCTTTCCATGCCAGACCCACATAAACACAGGTACAGGTCCTTAACATCGATATTACGCCATACAGCAAGAATCTTTTTTACAGTTTCCAAACTGTGACCGTAGGCAAAGGAGCCACTTACAATAATAGACTTTATATCGGATGGCTTTCTGTTCACCAACTGGAAATTGTCTTTAAATGAATAAAAGGGTAAATGATAATAGTTAGCAATACTATTATATTGCTGTTTGATTCGATTAAGATAAGAATCATCGCCAAGAATGACCTGGGCACTACTACAGGAAAGCTTTTCATTTTCAATAATTGCAGCTTTGAATAAATAATAGATATTTCTTTCCGAAATCATATAATAATCATGCTCGTAATTATGGGCATAACAAGCAACATAGCATTCTGCATTCTGCAGGTCATTTATTAAGTGTCCTGTTTTAGTAAACTCCACCCACACAAAGTCAGAGAATTCTTTAATCATCTTTACTATTTCTTGTTTATGTTGCTCATAATAGATACCGAGTGTTGTATAATTTCTTTGGGTCATGACGGCTTTTACTTTCTCTACATTGCTACTTTGAGGCACATAATACACTTCTTTAACAAGACTTGCTATATCTACACTCTTAGATTCAGGTCCGAAATATAGCAGGTTATTACTGCCAAGAAGATGACTAAGGGCCAGGAGATGTGCATAGATCAACATCCCTCCCCCACCAAATTGTTCAGGAGGTTGAGGGGTAATAAAGGTGATTCTCATTTTTTCCTCCAACTAACATATTTAACATTGTCACAAAGCTGATGGTTTCATAACCTCATATAGTTTTTGTTTTGCTTTATATAAACCGTCTTTAAACTTCTTTTGAATTAACGCTTTGGGTATTGTTGTTTCGAGAATTTCCATAATTGCCGCGGCCAAGGCCAATGGATTCTTCGGTTCCACACATAATCCAATTCCAAAATCATTAATGTATTCCTGAAAGCAACCTACATCGGTTGCTATTATAGGTACTCCTAATGAAAATGCTACACTTGGTCCATGAGAGCCCGTAGCTCCTGAATAGGGAAACACTGCAACTTTAGCCGCTGATACTAAGGACTCAAACTCCCTCTCCGGAAGAAAATCATTAATTAAAGTTAGAGAAGAATACCAGCTATAACTACAGTATTTTTTTACCACTTCTATATTACCCTGAATAATTAATAGTATCGAAACCTCATTCCCTTTAGCAAAAATACTGTCAATTGCTTTAAAAAACGTCTCATAATCCTTATATTTATCTACCCTTCCATAAAATACAATATCAAATTTCTTTTCAATACATTCAGGATATTGTTCTCTTGTTGCCAGTTCGGTCAAGGGAATAAGGGGAATGACCGCTACTTTATCATCAGTAATTTTATATTTTTCTTGTACTAAAAAGGTAGCATCACTGTATGTCACTAGCACTTTAGTAACGTACTTTATCATTAGCTTATTATGCCACTTCATCGTTTTGTCAAATATATACTGTTTCGAAAGAAAAGGATATTGTGTCCGTTCATCAGGATCGTGAAACATAAATACCGTTTTAATTTTATGTTTCACGGCCCACCGTAGCAGGATTAAATTATGTAAATGAGAAGAAAAAAAGACAATTACATCTGGACTAAACTTCACTATATCCTTAATAATCGAATGATATAACCATACTTTTACTAGTTCTTTTATTCCTTGCCCATCGAT
>JAPUES010000130.1:5480-14154 GCA_027492445.1 Sporomusaceae bacterium
GGCCATAAATTTCTGCTCGAGTAATTGCCTACTATTACGACCTTGTATGTTTCGAAGCTGTTTATCTCTATATAATATATTTAATTTAGTAAGAAAGCCTTCCTCATCACCAACAGCAATCAAGTATCCATTCCAACCATCTTTCACTTGTTCCGGTACACCATCGACCCCATTCGCAAGAATCGGTAAAGAATACTTCATGCCTTCTAGTATAGCGATTGGTAAGCCTTCTTTCTCTGTGGATAGACAAAATACATCTGCCGCTGCAAGATATAAATCTACGTCACGAACAAAGCCAGGCATCATTACGGAACTTAACCTATTTTTTTCCGTTACTTCAGCGGTTATCTTTTCCTTTAAATTGCCGTCCCCAATAATTGCGAGCATGCTATTTTTTTCTTTGCTAGAAAATGTTACGAAACTACGTACCAGGGTTAATGGATCCTTAGGTTTATCTAATCTAGTTACCGTTACTATGAAGAAAATATCTTGATCTATCCCTAACTGTTCTCTTGCGTATTCTTTTGTATATTTAGGTTCCATGTCAGCGATTCCATTATAAACAACCTTTAATTTTTCTTTCGGGACGACCCCATCCTCCCATAATACTTTTTTGTTTTCTTCCGTTACTACTACGACATAATTACACCAATCCGATGCTCTTGTCTCGATAAATTTATACAACGGATTAAAGATTGTTTTAAATTGTCGATAGACAACCAAATGGTGGGTATAAATACTAGGAATACCATTTTCATGGGCTACCCGTTTAAACAAAATACCCGCTTTGGCACCGTGAACATGCACCAAATCATAATCCTTGTTTTTTAATAATTCATTGATATTCTTATATGCCCGGATATCTCCCATCGGTGCTAGCTCCCGTACTAAATCTTGTATGATGATCAGATTATCTGCATTTTCCTTATACAATTCAATCAGATCTCTTTTTTGGCAACCACAGGCTATATCAACGCTCCAATCACTAGAAGCTCTAATATGTCTCGCCAAATCGATAACATGTTTGGCAACTCCACCAACCCCAGCATGAGTCACCGCTAACAGTATTTTTTTTCTTACAATCGTCATTACGTTCCCCCAATCAAAACTAACTTACTTCATTGATCCCATAGCCCGACAAATCTGTCTTTTGTTTACTATTTCCTACCCCCTCCGTACTACTCTTGGTAACTAGTACGCGTACCGTTTGTAAGATAATAACCAAATCCGTCAGTATATTGCATTTTTGTATGTAAATCAAATCATAAATTAGCTTATTATATGGAGTGGTATTATATTTACCATAGACTTGGGCTAGGCCAGTAATCCCTGGTTTGACATTATGACGATATAAGTATTCAGGTATTTGCTCCTTAAATTGTTTTACGAAAAAAGGTCTTTCGGGTCTTGGTCCTACAATGCTCATATCACCAAAAAGCACATTAAAAATTTGGGGCAGTTCATCAAGTCTCGTTGCTCTTATGAATTTACCAAGTTTCGTAATACGAGGATCATTATCACTGGCCATTACAGGACCTAATAGCCCTTCGGCATCTTGACGCATACTACGGAATTTGTATACTTTAAATTCTTTTTCATCACGACCGGTACGCACCTGAGTGTATAGTATCGATCCAGGACTATCTAACTTAATAGCAATGGCCACCAAAAGCATAATTGGCCATGTAATCAGCAGTGCGACACTCGATACAACAATATCTAACAACCGTTTCAAGGAGCGTTGTTCTAGACTTGATCTTAATTTACGGGGACTAAATACTGGTATATCATCAATTTTTTCAAGTTCTACCCCACTGCAAAATAATTCATACACATCTGGGATTAATAAAACTTGCTTGCCATTAATGTTACAATAATGTACTATTTTGGCTTTTTCTTTTAGGCTCATATCTGAGCAAAGGATAATCAAATCAATATCATCGGCAGTTTTTTTCCATGGTTCATTCTCACAATCCGAGGAAATATAACGAACTTTATAATTAAGTTGTGGTTGAGCACTCAGCCTGTTGATGATTCCGATGCATTCCTCTTCGTTTCCAATCAGCAAAGCACTTTTCAGACTAATACCTGATCTTTCCACTCGCCAAAATAAATATTTCCAGATACCTATCATTGCAAACTGAAATACTGTCGTTAGTAGCAATACTCCCCGGGAATAACTATAGTCAATCATAAAGCAGCTTATCGCCATCATAATGATTAATAGATTAACCAACGCCACACAAAGGGTTAATAATAGTTCACCAAATCTTTTTCTCGACAAAGATAATAAACCATTCACATTAAAGAGAATACCAGCTGTAATTACCATAACAGGCATCATATCATAATACATCATATATTCTTGGGATGTATTATAACTAAAGATTATTATAATTGCTAAATAGGTAGCGAGAATTAATAGCCCTAGATCACCAGCTAATAATATTAACTTTCTTGACATGGAAAATCTTTTCTCCACAAAAACACCCTCACTCTTACTTATTTACAATAATGTAAGCACACGGGATGATTTTCAATTCAAGCTCTTATTTAGCCATCTTCTGATTATCACTACCATAATAATAGTAATAATAGCTATCTTCTTCCTCAATCTCTACCCGATTAATGATTACACCTAATACATGGCCATTGGCTTTTAACAATAGATTTTTAGCTTTCTGCGCCATTTCAGGGCGAATTGCACCAAAGTTCACCACTAAGGCAATGCCATCGACTTTAGCAGCTAGTACGCAGGCATCGGTAACAGCAACCACTGGAGGTACATCAATAATAAGATAGTCAGCCTGACTTTTAAGATAATCAAGAATTTCTTGCATTTTGCTAGAGCCGAGGAGTTCTGATGGATTGGGGGGGATGGGACCACCCGTCAAGATTCTCAGGTTTTCTATTTCTGTTTTCTGCAAAAAATCTTCAATCTTTACTTCCTCTACTAAGATATTCGTCAAGCCTCGATTTTTTTTGCCAAAAATTTTATGTTGTACTGGCTTTCTAAGATCACAGTCCATAAGGATGACTTTTTTACCAGACTGCGCCAAGGCTACAGCCGTATTGGCAACGGTTGTAGATTTGCCTTCACCTGGACCTGCGCTGGTAAACATAATGGTTTTTAATTTTCCTTGACATTTTGAAAATTGAAGATTCGTTCGCAAGGTACGATAGGCCTCTGAAATAGGTGATTTAATCTCTTCATGTACAATTAATCTACGATTGCTAGCACTCATACCTTTTCCTCCTTCTTGCTGTCACTACTTCTTCGTAGTTTAGCCCATATGCTAGTTTTGGTATTTACAGTTGTCTTGCTATCAAAATCTGGAATACTGCCCAGCACTGGTAATTCAAGATGGCGCTGTACATCCTCTGCTGTTTTTAGGGTTTTATTCATATATTCCTTGGTAAAGGCAGTGACGATACCAAGCAACAAACCTAGGATAGCGGCAATGACTACATTCAAGGTTTTCTTAGGACTAATTGGTTTATCTGGTTCAATTGCCACATCAATGACTTGCACATCTGTGGGTTGCATAACCTCGCTAATACGTGCTTCTTCATGACGTTTGGCTAGCATAATATAGATTTCTTGATTGACAGCAGTGTCTCGCATGGCTTTGGCTAATCCTTGCTCTTTGGCTGGCAGTTTACTCAACTCTTGTTGACTGCTATGTAAGATGCTTTGTATGGCCTGCTTCTGAGCCCCACGAGCTGATATCTCAGCTTCCGCTTGGATTTTACTCTGCATTAACCCCTGGTGAATAGGATTCATGGAAGGAGCATTTGCACTAATCACCAATGAAATTTCACGACTGAGTCTTTCCTTAGTTTCCGTAATGGCAGCTCGTGTCGCGATGACCTCTGGATGTTTATCTGTATATTTAGCAGCTAATCCTACCATCTTAACTTCTAGTTCAGCCAATTTAGACTTATATTCTTGAATCAAGGAACTATCAGCAATAAACCCTGGTTTTTCTAAGGATAGCTGCTCTGTGGCAGTACCCAAACGGGCCTGCGCCGCAGCAATGGCCACTGTATTTTCTGCTGCTAATTGATCAACAGTCGAGAATTTATCTACCAGCGCCTTCGTTTCGGCATCTGGCGCAACCATCTTTTGCTCGCGTTTGTAATTTCCCAGTACAGTTTCAGCCTGCTCTAATTCTTTTTTAGAATTTTTCAATCGTTCGCCGATAAACTCTCGAATATGGGACTGTTCTGAGCGCACCAAATTGGTCATACGCTCATTAAAGGTATTTACCAGCAGATTGGTCACAATTTTAGCTTCTTGAGATGTGGGCGCCTTTACTTTTACCTTGAGTATTTCCGTATCCTTTACGGGTTGGGTTGTAATGCGTTTTAACATTTCCTCATAGGTCGGAACTTCTGCTTTTTCTAACTGGGTGGCATCAATCACAGCCTGCACCACCGTACGGCTTTTGATAATTTCTGCATAGGTAGACATCAGCTGTTTGGTGGCTCCCGAATTTTCTATGGGCAAATCACCTAGGAGGGAACTCGCTAGACCTTTGGGTTGTTTAATACGTAAATTAGTTTCCCCTTCATAAGTAGGGGGAATGAGCAAACTCACAATGATTGCTAGAATAGCCACTCCGCATACTATAACGACAATCAGTTTGCGTCGTTTTTTGATAGTCTTCAATATGTCTGTTAGATCCAGCATTCCTTCTTCCACTTTTACCCTCCCTGCCTTTTATCTTAGGCTAACTCTTTTTTAGTCATTCATTCTCACGACTTGATAGGTTGCTGAAATCCAGGGGAGAATATCAGTGGCAAAGTTAAGCTTACCACTATCCGTGAGATAAACCACATCCCCTTCCCCAAGGGTATAGTTCTGACTCATGTCCCCATTGTTCAATAGGTTTAATAAATTAACCGTAATGGGTTTCTCCCTATCGTCTTTACGCAATAACAGTACCTTTTTCTTTGCTGCATTTTTGGTATACCCACCAGCAACGCCAATGGCGTCTAGTATTTTATGCTCCTTTTCTATTTCAAACATACCTGGCTTGACTACCTCACCTAACACATACACCCTAGTGCTATGAAACTTATAAATGTTGACCGTAACTTTGGGGTTAATCACATAATCAGCAAGACTGCGCGTCAATACATTTGTAAGCTCTGCTACTGAGCTTCCTGTTACCTTTATCTCGCCAACTATGGGGAAAGCGATGTTGCCATCCGGCCTGACCACGACATCTTTTAGTTGTAAATCTTCATAGCCCCATACACCAATCGTCAATACATCCCCTGCTCCTAGGTGGTATTCTTCTGCCTTAGCGATATTAGTTAGTACTATAATTACGATAAATAGCACTACTACCCGCATGATAATCATCCGTTTCACTGATACATCCTCCTGCCCATTGCTTCATCTATTTAAATAGTATAAATTTTTTTCTTATTTTATACAGTTGCCCTCTTTGCACTTCTTAGCAAAATCGCAGTAATAATCCAAGTACTCAATGAGTTCACAGCACTGTCCATCTGTGATACTTTCCAAGCTAGCATTGCCAATTACATCGCGAATAATATCGTTTATTTGTGTTACGTGATAACCTAATACGACTAACTGTTCCTTTAGTTCGGAAATTCTTGTTAGATGATTATGCATGATATCGCTCCTTCTTCCCAGTAGTTCATTTCGCTAACAAACTGGGTTGTTGTACCATGTAAACCATTAACACCAACCTATTATTTAATCTTTGGGTGCATCAAACCACCTCCCTGATACGAAAATCGAAACACTAATCTACACAAGAGTATGATAAGAAATGAAAACTTATACCTTGGGGAAAATACATGGCTGAAATTCGACCAACTTTCTGCTAAATAAAAAAAGAACCCTTGCATTTCTTAGGTCCTTCAAAAATTTTATACCACTCTATTCTTTCTTTTGGAAAATTTTATTTCACTTCTTACTAAAGGAGGAGAATATATTAACTAGCCAATTTCTAACACTACTCGTCCCCTTAGGATAATTTATCCCTCTAATCTCAGGTATATCTACCTCTTGGTTTTGAATCACATTGCGAGGGTTCACTACTAGTAGTTGCTCCGTCCCTTTTGGGCCAAGCAAACTGTTAATCTTCTCTGTGGCTACTGTGAGATTGGTATTGCGCGTCCTTATGCTGTGAGCATCAGATCCAATAACATGTATCATATTATTGGTAAGCAATAATTCAGCAGTCCTCCTAACACGTTCCCCCATGATTCCAGTAATACTTGTTCCGTTCATCTGGGATAATACCCCCATTCCTATCCACTCTGCTAAAATTTCTGGCCTTTTAGAAATTTCAGGATGACGTTCAGGATGAGCAAGGATAGGAGTTATGCCCCTAGTTTGAAGTGTGAAGAAAAATTTATCCGCGTAGCTAGGAATGTGAGTTGCCGGTAATTCCACTAATAAATATCGTCCACTATTAATACAATAAGCGCCTGGTTCTTTTAGTATATCTATAATGTCAAAGTAAATTCCAACTTCTCCCCCAGGGAAAATTTTCAAATCTAGGCCTGCCTGTTGGCAAGCTTGTTGCAATATCTCACACTTTTTTAGAATTATATCCCATGTAGGTAACCATTCTCCTTCAATAATATGAGGAGTAGCTACAATATTCTTCGTTCCATGTAGGGCAGCAATTTTTAGCATTTCCAGGGACATCTCCATATTCTTAGCGCCATCATCAATATTGGGGAGAATATGACTGTGTAAATCAAACATTTACGATACACCTCTTATTATCATGATAACTTTCAATTGTTAAAAAATAAAATTCCATATTATTACAATACTATATTACAAAAAAAAAACCACTATTGCTAGTGATTTTTTACTTTTTCTTAGCAAAAAGAAGCTTGCTAGTCTGGAGACGCTATATCATTTTTTGTTATTTTCTCTAATCTCAATATGTCTTATTTTCCCACTAATCGTTTTAGGCAGTTCCTTCACAAATTCAATAATTTTAGGTTGTTTATAAGCTGCCGTTGCTTTTCTAACATGTATCCGTAACTCTTGAATCAGCTTTTGACTTTCCTGATAGGAGTTTGCCAAAACGATGGTAGCTTTTACTACTTGCCCTCGCTCCACATCTGGTATGCCAGTTACTGCACATTCTAGAACAGCAGGATGCTCCAGTAATATACTTTCAACCTCATATGGGCCAATCTTATATCCAGCACTTTTTATAACATCATCTGCCCTACTAACAAACCATAAGTATCCATCTTCGTCTTTCCATGCTATATCTCCAGTGTAATAAATCCCCTTATTCCAAGACTTTACTGTCATTTCATTATCATTATAGTATCCACTAAACATACCGATTGGTATCTTATTATGAGTTTTAATTACAATTTCCCCTGGTTGCCCCGCGTCAACTAAGTTTCCATTTTCAGCTATTAATTCTATGTCATAACCTGGACTAGGTTTTCCCATGGACCCCGGTCGCACTTCCAACCAAGGATACTGAGCAATTGCTAGCGTTAACTCCGTTTGTCCATATCCTTCAGCCATTTTTATTCCTGTCTCCTCCAAAAATCTATAATAAACTTCTGGATTTAATGCTTCTCCTGCTACCGAACAATTTTTCAATTTACTAAAGTCATACTTTTTCAAATTTTCTTTTATAAAACACCTATATATCGTTGGAGGGGCGCAGAAACTAGTAACACCATACTTTGCTATTACTTTTAATAGTTCCCGGGGTTTAAAATTTTCAAAGTCATATACAAACACTGCACATCCACAAAGCCATTGACCATATATTTTGCCCCACACCGCTTTTGCCCAACCAGTTTCCGCTACTGTAAGATGAAGTCCATTCTCTTGGCTACAATGCCAATACTTTGCAGTCACCATATGTCCTAAAGGATATATAAAACTGTGAGTTACAATTTTGGGCATTCCTGTAGTTCCAGAAGTAAAATACAACAAAGAAATATCCTCATTTGTTGTAGCATTTTCACCAATCCTTCTCTCGAAAACTTCTAATGCACTAGAAATACCATTATGAAAATTAACCCACCCCTTTCGTTCTTCTCCAAGGCTAATTTTCACTGCTAACGTAGGAGATTGAGGAATGGACCTTTCAATATTATCAATTACATATTCATCGTCAACCGCGATAACGGCCTTAATACCAGCCTTGTTATTTCTATAGATGATATCATCTGCCGATAAGAGATGGGTTGCTGGAACACATATCGCTCCTATTTTATGTAAAGCAAGAATACAAAACCAAAATTCACTTCTCCTTTTCAAAATAAGCATGACTTTATCGCCTTTTTGTATTCCCTGCGCTGTTAAGAAATTTGCTGTTTTATTACTATAACTTTTAAGTTGCTCGAATGTAAAGGTATCTTCATCACCTTTATCATTGCACCATACCATGGCAATTTTTTCGGGGTCAGCTTGAGCTATTTCATCAACCACATCGAATGAAAAATTAAAGTTTTCAGGGATGTTTATTGTAAAGTTTTCGTAAAAATCCTCATAGGATTCAAAGTCCATTCTAGGAATATATTTATTCAACATTGCTACTCCCCCTTTAAAAACATCGAATACTGAATGCATGACCTTTTCTGATATCTTACTTTATTATGTTGTTAACATTCGTCTCAAATGGAAAAATACCTCTCGATA
>JAPUES010000131.1 GCA_027492445.1 Sporomusaceae bacterium
TTCATCATTTCAGCGAATTCTTCAGGAAATGTAATAAAGATATTTTTGGTTATATACAATTGAATGAAACACATAATCATCATCACATCACTCCTCTTCCTATTGATAATCTTGAAAGGGTTATATAATGGATAATACTAGCTTAGTTCGACAAAAAGGAGAGAAAACCTTCTCAAAAAACTGAATTAATTGAAAATTCTAAAATAAAATTAATCCTACAATGTTCATTTAATGAGAGGTTTTTTCGTTTTTGAGCAGAAGTAGTAATAGGATTGAAAAAAATTGTGAATACGGAAACGTAGAAAGAGTGTAGGAGAGTAGTATGGCTCAGTTTCATGAAGGGAAAAATAATTTAGGTACAAAAGCCAATAAAAGTTTAATGCTTGGAATTACATTTTTACTAGTAGTAATTGCGTCTTTTTATATTGTATTTATCCATCAGGTTAAGGTCGATCGCTGGTATTACGTGTTGCCGATTATGCTATTTATGGTACTAGCGGGTTATTTTATTAAGCGAGGGGCCATTTTTCGCTTCGGCGCGAAAGGGGAACTTTCAGGGTTGACCCAAGCTCTACATCTTCCTGAGGGATATCATGTCTTCACAAATGTCACCATTTCTTATCAAAACTATAGTCAGGAAACAGATTTGATTATTGTGGGCATGAAGGGCGTATATATTGTGGAAGTGAAAAACCATAATGGGAAGATTATTGGTGATGCTGAGGACTCCCAATGGATGCAACATAAAACCGGGCGTGGTGGCGGCCGATATTCTAAAAAAATAAACAATCCTGTTAAACAAGTAAAGGGACAGGTATATAAACTATCTAAATTTCTTAAGGAAAATGGCATTAATGTTTGGGTAGAAGGAATTGTATTATTTACGAATGAGGATGTAACTGTCAATGTGCAGAATAGTAGTGTTCCCATACTCTTTCCGGCCAAGCGCCTAAGCCATTATATTTTGGCCTGCAAAAATCGGCAATATTTGAATAAGGCTCTCATTAATAAGGTTGTTGCCATGTTAGCAGCAGTGCAGGAGGAGTAACTGCTATGAAAAATAGTAAAATAAAGAAGCTCCTATCATTAGAAGACGTATTAGCTGGGAAAGAAGCAAGGCAGCTTCGCCAACAAAATTTTAAAGAAAAGTATGAAACAACAATTGTTAGTATTACGGTGAATATGCCAGGGCCGGTAAAAGATATGCCCATACTAGGAAGGCTCAGGGATTATGCTCTAAAGGAACTTAAACAGGCACTACATGTTGTGGCGGTAGAGGAAATTAATGTAGCAACAGGACCTGAGGCTTTAGTGGCAGTAGATGCTGATGGTTGGCTTGTTAAAAATATAGGCATCAAGATTGAGGAAGGATATTCTTTTTCTCGGTTACTCGATATTGATGTTTTTAGTGCCGATGGCTATCTTCTGTCACGGCGGGAAAAGGGGCAAGGACGAGGGTGCTTTGTCTGCGGTGGGGAAACAATAGTGTGCATGCGAGAACAACAACATAGCCAAAAGGATGTAGCACTTGCCGTAGAGGGAATGTTAAATCAATTTAGGGCTTACGAAACGAGACAAGTCTCTCCTTGCGCTGAAAAACTCGGTGCTTTGGCCCTAGAGTCCATGTTATTTGAAGTGACCTGCACTCCTGCGCCAGGGTTAGTGGATCGTAGGAATAATGGTGCTCATCACGATATGGATTTTTATAGCTTTATGACAAGTTCGTCCGCCCTTGCTATGACTATGGCCAGGTGTGCTCAGGCTGGTATTTTACATGATGAGCTAGCTTCTTTGCTGCCTGTACTGCGCATCATAGGTTTAGCAGGGGAAAAGGCAATGTTTACGGCGACAAAAGGGGTGAACACGCAAAAAGGTTTACTCTTTCTACTTGGAATTATGGTGGGCGCTACAGGTTGGTTGCTAGGGAGAGGGAAAATAATATCACCAGATAACGTGCTAGAGATAGCTGCAGAAATGGTCACAGGAATTGTCGAGCGGGAACTTATGAGTGCAGCTGATAAACCAAAAGAATCGCTAACAGCTGGGGAGGCTTTATACCTCACTTATGGTATTAAGGGGATTCGCGGAGAATTAGCAGCAGGGTTACCTGCAGTGAAGGAAAAGGCCCTGCCGGCACTACAGGAAGCTTTACAGAAGGGGATGTCCGTTAATGATGCTTTAGTACAGACGCTTTTGGTTCTCATGACCTGCGTCGATGATACGACAGTGATGCATCGCCATCATCCTGATAAAATGCGAGTATGGGTACGAGAGAAGGTTCAAGATGTACTAGCTGTAGGCGGTATGGAACAGGCAGAAGGAAAAAAAAGATGCGAAGATTTGGATGAAGAATTTATCAATCATAATGTTAGCCCAGGCGGTGTAGCTGATTTATTAGCAGTGACATGGTTTTTACAAAAATTAATTATTGAGGAATTTTAATAGAATAAGAAAATTTTGACTTTTATCTTATAGTCTTTTATGTTATACTCATTCATGAAGCAACGGAGCAAATAATCACTTAGAGTTAGGGTGGACGCTAAGTGATGTTGGGGGAGCTCCGTTGCCCCGAATATTAAATTAATAAATCTCGCATTAGCGGGATTTTTTTGTATTTTTATATTGCAAAGGAGGTTTTGGAGTTGGTTGAAATAATTGGAATGGTTGCTGGGGTTTTGACAACATGTGCCTTTTTCCCTCAGGTGGTAAAAACGGTAAGATCCAGATCTACAGATGATCTATCCTGGACGTGGCTTTTGATGACGATTTGTGGTGTCTTTCTGTGGTTAGTGTATGGCGTGTACATTAACAGTGTTTCCTTAGTCGTTGCCAATGCGGTAACCTTTCTATCGGTTATTGTACTTTTTAGGGTAAAGTATAATAACTACTGTAAGATGAAAAATAGCCTATCCTAACAGTAAAGAGCACTTGCAGCTGCAAGTGCTCTTTACTGTTAGGATAGATAGTTGACAGGGATTATTTCGTTGATAAATTCACTCCAGCCTAGGCGATCAATGGTTTCACCTAAACGTTCTTTCTTTTGTCCATGTTTGCGGTAATAAACTAATATAGAATGTATTATCGGAGAAACTTCTTCGGAAGGGACGTTTTTAGCGATGACTTTAGCAACTTGCGCTTTTAGTCCTGAACTACCGCCAACAGCTAAAACATAGCCCTTAGTTGTGCCATACATGCCAATATCCTTCACAAGAGGTTCAGCGCAGCAGTTTGGGCAACCACTCACGCCGATGCGTAGCTTGCCTGGTAATTCTTGACCGAAAAACTCTTTATCTAGTGTTAGTCCTAAGGGTGTGCTGTCTTGTAAGGCCCGAGGGCAATTGGGTTTTCCAGGGCAAAAAGAAACGGAGCGCACTGCTTTAGCAATGAAGGATTCACCTTGGCAACCTAGCTCTGTAATGGCTTTTTCTCCATCTGCTAAAGTAAGACCGATGATAGTAATGGCATTACCAACTATTTTGAGGGATCCCCCGTATTGGTCGGCGATGTCAGCGATTTGGCGAAGTTGTTTTGAGGTAGTTAAGCCGCCAGGAATATGAGGAGTAACAGGAAATTTAATTCGTTTATTTAGGAAAGGAATAGCAGCTAAGGGTAGTGTCATGATAAGCCTCCTTAGGTTATATCTCGCTGGTTCTTTTTAAGTATAAAGTTTTTGCCGGTAATGTATGTGAGTTAAATCACAAAAAAATAAAAAGGAAACTTCATTTTAGAAAGGTTAGGAGGTATAGCCGATAAATGTGGCGAATGTAAACAAGAAATTAATAGAATATTGCTACGATTTTGCAAAAGTAAAATAGATAGGAATGATATGGAGGTTTACGATAGTGTTTTCAATTATAAAAGTAAGTATAATGCTATTTTGTATATCTCTCATGTGTCAACCAGCGTGGGCAAATGACTATGAGCAGCAGCAAGTGAATTCTAAAACATACATAGCTGTCGGTGATAATACATATCCCCCTTTGATATACATAAATAATAAAGGGCAACAAGAGGGTTATGATATTGACTTTATGAGTCTATTAGAAAAGGAAAGTGGCAGTCGTTTTAATATTTCTCTTATGGAATGGTATAATGCCAAGCAAGATATAGCCGTAGGAAGAGCAGATATATTAATTGGCGTGGTTAAGACGCCTGAACGGTCCAACTTTTTGGATTTTACGGAGCCTTATTTAGAAACACGTACGGTTATTTTTGTTTCTAAAGAAAATTTTGCAATTAAAGAGCTGGAAGACTTGAAAAACTATCGAGTGGGTGTGCAAAAGGGCGATATGGGAGAAAATTTAATAACCGGCTATAGTACTCCGATTCAATATACCAATCAAAAATCAGCTCTCCTCGCCTTAGCAGAAGGTAGAGTGGATGCAGTAGCCGGTAATTACTTTACGGGAATGTATTGGATTAATACCTATAACTGGCGAGACAGCATCAAAGTAGTAGGTCGTCCATTAGCAGTAAATGAATATTGCCTAGGAGTCAAAAAGGGTGATGCCGAGTTATTGCTGACGCTGAATAAGTCCATCCAATCTCTTAAGGACAAAGGTCAACTCGCCCAATTACAGGACAAGTGGTTTGGAGAAAACTATTTTTCCAATTCCTTTCTTTATAGCCGTCGTTTTTGGGAATTTGTTTCATGGTTCTTACTAGCGGTAGTCGCTGTAATTGGGGTAGGAATATTATTTGTTTATTCTTTGCGGCGCAAAGTGCAGTTAGCAACTAAACAATTACGTGAAGCCAATCAGCAACTTGCTGGTGCTTATGAAATAACAATTCGAGCTTTTTTTAATGCTCTTGAAAAAAGGGAAAGTGGTACTGCTAGGCATTCCTTTGTTGTGAATAGTATTTCCCTGGAAATTGGACGAGAAATGAAGCTGTCCGAGACTGAGCTTTTGCACTTGACTTGGGGTACATTGCTCCACGATATCGGAAAGTTAGCTATTAGCGATGAAATTTTATTGAAAAAGGGGAAACTAACAGACGAAGAATATGAGGATATTAAACGCCATCCTCAAATTGGCTATGATATTTTACAGGGGGCCGATTATTTACAAGAAGCAGCACAAATAACCTTATATCATCAAGAAAGATATGATGGCAAGGGTTATCCCCATGGTCTAGCTGGAGAAAATATCCCCTTGTTGGCAAGAATTTGTACGGTAGCAGATGCCTTTGAAGCCATGGTTGCTAATAGGCCGTATCGTAAGGGACTACATTGGCGAGAGGCCTTAGAGGAAATCATTAAACATAGCGGTTCGCAATTTGATCCTCATATTGTAGCAATCTTTATAAAGTTAGATCATGAAAAAATGATGGAATCCTGTGAAAGAGAATAATAAAAGTATGAATAAATTTACTTTTCAATTTGGAAAATCCCTTGTTTTAAATCCGTCCCGATAATGTTAACTTCTACCCCGACAGTATAGTCTACAGTAGGGAAAATTTCATTCCATTGATCTTTAATTATATGCCATTCCTTAGGATATTCCCGACCAAAGGTACTGCCAAAACCAAAGATATCAGAAGTCAGTTCTTTTTGTGCCTTATTTACTGCAAGTCTAATTTCGCCTTCAATCTCTTTTTCTGCTACTTTTTTTATTTTTTCTAAATAATCGAGCATTGCTTTAGGATAAGTAATCTTTACTTTTGCTTGCTCTTCTACTAACGTTACATCGACCTTTACCTTAATAGCAAAAGAAATTTTCCCATCTCTAATCTCTGGAATGATTTTGCTTTTTGATTTTTTAATCTCCAGAGAAATAAGTTTTTCTTCTTCAAGTAATGACGGAAGAGTAATAACACCATTTTTTACTTTTTCGATAATCCAATTCAAGCCCTTTGTTTCTTTTTCATTAAAATAGCCCACTAGGGCATCTTTCTTAAAAACGGCAGTGCCGGAAAACCGTACTTGTTTTGAAGTGTTCTCTTCTTTTTTTTCGGCTGGTTGATTGGCAACTTCGATAACTTCGAATACTCCTGTGACGGGTTGAATCCCCTCTTGTAAGGCTTTTCGATAATAGTCAATTACACTAGCAGCAGTGGTTTGATATTGAAATTGCTTATTTTCAATAATACCTTTCAAATAGTATGCTTGTATTTTATCGACTCCATCTTTAACGCTTATGATTTCGAGGGCAGAAGCACCTTTTGCAATACATAGCCAGGCATAACCACGAAGTTGGCGACCTCTTACAAAAAAATCAAGAATGGGTGTGAGGTCTTCCTGAGCCAGTTTTTCATCAATTACAATCACTTTGGTGTGAGCATAAAAATTTAGGCGTCCAAATTCCTGGGTTGTATTTCGAATGGCTTCAAAGACGGTTTTTCCTTTATTGGTTACTATTTCAACAACAGCATCTTTGCCTGGACTTTTCTTGTCGAGGGAACTGGGCCTTATGACTTGGGACGTTACAATAACACCATTCGTTTCTGGATCTTTGTCGATGGCAACGGCGACAACAATGCCGATGCCATTAAGGTCTGTTTGGGTTTTGCAGCCTGTTAATACTAATAAACAAAGAAAGATGGAACAAATTTTTAGCCACAACATTCCTTTTACCTCCGGTTGGGTTTTGTAGGCTTTATTTGTGAGCCTTGTCGTTGTGATTTTCTCCAAGTGATGGATTGGGGCCTTGATTTCATTGTCCACAAAAAGGACCTAATAAAGGTATCCTTTAATTCGCTCCAAATTGTTGGTGCAAAGGGAGCTAGAAAAGGGGTACCAAAGGAACGCAAGGAACACATATGGGCTAGTATGAAGAAAAAGCCAATTAAAATCCCATAAAGGCCAAGTACGGTCGATAACACTAACAGAAAGGTTCGCAAATAAAAAGTGAAACTAATCAGGGATGGATTCACAAAATCAGTTATACCTGTCAGTGCGACGATAATAATCATTGGACTGCTTACAATTCCGGCATTTACGGCTGCTTCGCCAAGAACCAGTGCTCCAACAATGCTAGTGGCCTGTCCAACTGGCTTTGGCATTCGTATGCCCGCTTCTCTCAGTATTTCAAATACCAATCCCATTAAAAAAGCTTCTAAAATAGGAGGAAAGGGTATCCCTTCTCGTGAGGCAGCTGTGGTTATTAAAAGAACCGTTGGAATCATCTCATAGTGAAAGACCGTTACAGCAACATATAAAGCGGGAGCGGCTATGGTAGTAAATAGGGATATGATTCGTAATATCCTTAAAAATGTCGCGATAAAAGGGCGGGAGTAGTAATCCTCAGAAGTTTGCAAACTTTCAATAAACAATAAGGGGACCGTCAGCACAAAGGGGGTACCATCACAAAAAATTGCCACTCTACCTTCTAATAATTTTGCGGCAATAATATCAGGCTTTTCGCTATTGCCAATGGTAGGAAAAATACTAGTAGGATTATCTTCGATTAACTGTTCAATAGAACCTGATTCTAAGATAGAATCGATTTCGATATTAGCTATTCTTTCTTTTACTTCGCAAACTATTTTAGGATTTACAATCCTATCCATATATGCAAGAAAGATTGTTGTATTCGTTTGTGTGCCGACAGTCATTTTTTCTAAAATGAGATGTTGATTTTTAATCTTTCTGCGCACCAATGCAATATTGACAGCGATGTTTTCCGTAAAGCCCTCGCGAGGGCCTCTTACTACAGTATCAGTACCAGGGTCTTGCACATTTCTTGCTTCAAAAGCCAGTGCATTGATGACAAGGGCTTTACCATAGGTATCAATAAATAACGCAGTTTTACCCGATAAAATTTCCTGGATAACGTCCTTCATTGATTGGCTTTCATTTAAGTCAGTGATGCTCAAAATATTATTCTTAATACTCTCAAAAGTATTTCCGGGCAGACTTTTTGTATCTGTACTCTCCCTAGTTACATTTTGTGTTAGTGCTTTAATAATATGCTGACTAATTAGATCGATATTGGTTAAGCCACTCACATAACAAAGAAAACCACGTGCTTGCTCAGGATTAGAAATCAGAATATTTCTAAATACAATATCATCACTCTTGCCCAAAGTTTCTTTTAGTTTGGTGATAGTACGGTTAATATCTGGGTGGATTTTATCTGGACTATTTTTAATCGCCATTGGTTGTCTTCCGATAAAGTACTAGCCTTACTACATATAAACCAAGGTTATATAGACAAATTAGGGCAAGAATTAATGCACATAACCATCCACCAACAATAAGCATACTAGGGACGAAGCCAATTTCTTTTAGGGTAGTAAGGGTAATAGTAGTATCCATATTCCCCATATAAACCTCCATTAAGTGTAGGATACAAGGTTTTTAAATATTTTGGTGCTGTATACTTTGCTTGTGTAGCTTGTTTTTCAAAATGATAATTATAAGTAGTAAGAAAGGACAAACGATTTCCAAAACCGTAAAACCACTATAAAAATAAGTAATAGATATCTTGAGTCCAACCCAGCGGTGAAAGAGAAGATTAGGATAATAGCCAATGGAAAACCAAGTCCAAAAGACGCCAAAGAAGGCAATCAGCCATTTTTCATTGGTAAATTTAAAGAGGGATTTAATAGCTAGTACACCGCCATAAAAATGAAGAGTCATCTTAAAAAATCCTCCAATAAACTGCACTACTGTTGCCAGAGAATCTAAGTTGGTTATTATATCCGCAATATTAATAAGTTTAATTACTTCATAGATAGGAATTGTTGAAGTTGTCACAAAGGGCACGCCTAAAACGGCAACCATAAGGGCCAATACGCTAGAGAGTAATAGGCCAATGGTAAGAGTAACAAAAAAGGATGTTTTTCTAATGTTTGGTTTATCATTTACATACTGCCAATACATTAAAAATACCACCATTTCTCCAAAGGGGAAATTGACTAGTGCAGGAATAGCTGCTTTCAAAACGGGTGCAATGCCATTCCCTAAAACGGGATGTAATCTATTGATATCCACTTGTTCCGACAGGCCAATGAGGATAAATATACTAATAATAAAGAATATAATCAGTGGATACATTATTTCTCCTAAGCGGGCTAAGACCTCGTAGCCGAGAAACAGAGTGTACATGGCTGTAATCATAAACACAATAAGAATGATGGACAAAGGGGTAGTTGGTAGTAATATCATGGCAATAAGCTCGCCAAATTCTCGAAAATTTAAGGTTGCTATCCAAAAAAATTCTAAGGCGTACAGTAAAATGAAGGGGATAGCAAGCCGCTTTCCTAAAACCGCAGTCAAAATATCGGCGAGATTTTTGTCAGGATAATATTTCTGGATTTCAGTATAAATCCAGATTAGTACAAAGCCAAATACCATTGCAATTAAAACAGCGAGCCAGGCATCTTGTTTGGCGTCAATGCCTAATCCAAACACTGTTGTGCTGCCGATTTCAAATAACATCATTAAACAATAAAGTTGCCAAGTGGTAATCCGCGTCACTTATATACCAGTCCTTTAGGGAAGATTGATTCCGGTAGTAATTGTTGAAAATATATAATAATCTTCCTATTACTACTATTATTACTATAAGAAGGGAATTTATACAGTGACAATATAAGAATACTTCGTTAAAACATCTGTCATTGGTAAATATTGTTGACAGATGTTTTTTTGTATGTGAAAATAAGCTGAGGAAACTGAAAAAAATAAAATAGTTTCCCTAGCTTGTTGGAGGTGTCTATGAGAGAAAAAATTTTAATGGTAGCAGCAACGCAGATGAACAAGCGAGGAATTAAATTTACGGTTGATCATGTGGCTGTTGGTGCCGGCATTAGTAAAAAAACAATATATCGGCATTTTGCCTCTAAGAATGTATTAATCACGCAAGTTATCGAGATGGCCTTAGTAGATATTGAAAAGCAAGAACGTGAAATTTTGGCAAATCAGAGCAGGAGTTTTGCAGAAAAAATTACCGACTTGATGCTACTCGAACCAAAGGAATTTGGCAAAACAGAAGATTGGGTATTAGAAGACATTAAGCGGCATTGTAATAAGGATTGGGAACGGATTGAACAGTTTAAATATGAAAGAATGCTGGTGCTGAAGGAACTTCTAGACGAAGGTATTAGCCTTGGAATTGTGGAAAAAGTGAATACCCAAGTAGCAGCTAGAGTATTATTAGGTGCTGCCCGAGAATTATCCCAATACGAATTTTTACGAGAAAATAATCTGGATTCCATACAAGCAAGGCAATTGCTGGTGGAAATATTTTTACATGGAATTTTGACAGAAAAGACGGATTGTAAATAAAAACAAGGACGGGATGATAGTATGAATAGGAGTAAAATCAAATATGGGATGATTCCAGTGGTTTTAATCATCGGAATACTGTTGGTTGCCAAAACAGGAGTATTGCCCTTTGGACATGCAAAAAATAGTGTGATTGTACCCAATGCTGTAAGTATTGTGGCCAGTGAGGCAAAATATATGAATATAGCCCCCAAATTACTAGTAACAGGGTCGATTGAAGGAGAAACTACTGGTGTTATCAGTGCCAAGATTGGGGGGCGTATTGCGGAAGTATTAGTAGAAGACGGGCAAAGAGTAAGTAGTGGTCAGGCCTTGGTAAGGCTAGAAAGTGTAGAGCTAGCCAATGCTGTAGGGATAGCCGAGGATGGGGTTAGACGATCGCAAGCGAGCTATGAAAATAATGCAGCGGATTATAATCGATATAAGTTATTATATGAACAAAAAGCCATCTCCAAGCAGCAATTTGACAGCGTAGAAACAAAGCTGCGCATTGCGGAGACGGATTTATCGAGTGCGTATGCTACATTGCGTAATGCCAAGGAACAACGGGAATATGGGGTAGTGACAGCTCCTGTAGGTGGCGTCGTGGCCAATAAAACAGCCGTCATTGGCCAAGTGGTTTCGGCGGGTTTAACACTGATGGTTGTCGAAAATATTAATCAGGTCTATGCGGTTATCAATGTTGAGCAAAAGGATATGGGAACCTTACAAGTGGGTATGCCGGCAGAAGTTACCGTTGATGCCTATCCTGGACAGGTATTTTCCGGTGTGGTGGATATTATAAATCCTGCGGCAGCCTCCACCAATCGTATGTTTCGCGTAAAAATTAAGCTAGACAATAAGGACAGTCACTTGAAACCAGGAATGTTTGTTAAAACCAGTATTATTCTAGGTGCAGAGCGACCATCCTTAGTCGTACCTCAAAATGCTATTTTCCAAAAGCAAGGGCTATATTATATTTATGCCGTACGGGGTGATACAGTAGAAAAACAGCAAGTTGAAGTAGGAATAGTGCAAGGGGATTATATTGAGGTTAAAAGCGGAATTCAAGATAAGACGCTGCTAGCTACTAGCAATATTAATACATTAAAAGATGGGGATAGCATCCTTGTGACTAAATAGAGGAGAAAATCATGATATTAACAGAAATAAGCTTAAAACGTCCAGTGCTTGCCACTGTCACTATCCTGGCTTTAGTCATTTTAGGATGTGTTAGTTATCTATCTCTTAATATTGACGAATGGCCTGATGTTGAATTTCCTTATGTTACAGTACAAGTGCCTTACAAAGGTGCAGCGCCAGAGCAGGTAGATAGTAAGGTTATACAAAAAATAGAAGAGGCGGTAAGCTCTATTTCGGGAGTAAAACATATTTATTCCACCGCCGCTGAGGGCGTAGCGACCACTACCGTAGAATTTACCCTAGAAACATCTCCGAATATTGCAGCCCAGGATGTACGGGATAAAATTGGCCGTATTCGAGGGGAACTGCCTGCGGATAGTGATGAGCCTGTAATTATGCGGTTTGACCCGAGTGAGACGCCGATTGTTTCCATTGCTCTTACGAGTGATAAGCTTAGCATCCGAGAAATGACTACCTTAGTTGATGATGTCATCAAGCGACGTTTAGAGACGATTAGCGGTGTTGGTGCTATTACGGTACAAGGCGGGCAAAAACGTCAGATTAATATTAATTTAGAGCGGGATAAAATTGCTGGGTATGGCCTTACGATTACGGACATCATTACTAATTTGCGTAATGAGAATATGGAGGTTCCCGGCGGAAAATTGACGCGAGGAGAGCGAGAAGTATCCATGCGTACCATGGGTAATCTCATGACAGCTACTGAATTTCTAGCGGTTCCCGTGGGACGTAAAGATGGAGTTCAGTTTTATGTCAGTCATATTGCTACCGTTGCCGATACCACGGAAGAAATTACAAGTATTACAAAAATCAATGGAAAATCAGCAGTAGGACTAGATATTATGAAACAGTCCGGCACCAATACGGTACGGGTTGTAGATGAAATCAAGAGAACCGTAGAAACTATGCGCAAAGACTTACCGGCTGGCGTAGAACTGGTGCTAGTGCGAGATAATTCGGTGAAAATTCGTGAATCCGTGAATGATGTATTATTTAATTTAGTGTTTGGCGGACTACTCGCCGTACTTATTGTCTTTATCTTTTTAGGTAACTGGCGCAGTACCCTGATTAGTGCCATTGCCATTCCGGCCTCGATTATTTCTACCTTTTTCTTAATGAAATTATTAGGTTATACCTTAAATACCATGTCCTTATTAGCCTTATCCTTGGCTGTTGGTATATTAATCGATGATGCGATTGTTGTTATTGAGAATATTGTTCGCCATATGGAAATGGGCAAAGATAAATTTAAAGCGGCGGCTGAGGCGACCCAAGAAATTGGCTTGGCGGTTACAGCCACGACCTTAACGTTAGTAGCTGTATTTCTGCCCGTCGCCATGATGACAGGGATTGTGGGGCAGTTTTTTAAGCAGTTTGGTATTACGGTAGCCTTTGCCGTACTCGTTTCTTTATTTATTGCCTTTACGTTAACGCCGATGCTTTCAGCCAATTACCTTGAAATTGCTCATGGACAAAAACAAAATAGCTTAGGGCGGATTCTTACTTGGGTAAATATGCATTTTGATAGAGCAACTGAAAAGTATAGTAAGTTCTTAGCTAAGATGTTAAGGCATCGATTAAAGGTAATAGCGTTAGCAATGGTAATGTTTATTGGCAGTTTAGCCCTAGTGCCCTTACTTGGTTCTAGTTTTATGACGCGCACGGACGATGGAGAATTTCAAATTATGGCAGACATTGATGTTGGGCTAAGTGTAGATGGGGCACAGACCGTTGCAGAACGGATGACAAAAATAATGAATAACATGCCAGAAGTCACCATTGTGTATAGTATTGCTCAAGCCAATAGCCTTAATTTTTATGTGAAATTAACAGAAAAACACCAGCGCAAACGAAGTATTGATGCCGTTGCCGCTGATTTACGTAGCCAATTTGGTGCAGTACCAGGGATAAAAGTTAGTATTATACAAAATTCCGGTATGAAGCCAGAAAAACCAGTAGCCCTTATTATGAAAGGGGAGTCCTTAGACACCCTAGAAGAAATTGCAAATCAGGCCCAGCGTATTATGGAAAATACCAAGGGCGCAGCAGATGTAACGTCCAGTTATAAGCCTGGGAAACCGGATGCTCAGGTAGTCATTAAACGGGAACGGGCTGCAGACTTAGGTGTATCCACAGGAAGTATTGCCGATACACTAAGGACTTTATTTAATGGAACGGTTGTTAGCCAATTTAAAGATGGGGATGATCGCTATGATGTGCGGGCTCGTCTCGCCACAGAAAATCGTCAAGGTCTTGAAGATGTTAGAGGGATTTATTTGCCGAGCCTTTATAAAGATGGGGCAGGAAAAACCGTACTTATTCCTTTAGAACAAGTAACGGAGACCATATATTCTACTAGTCCTAGTGAAATTTTACGTTATGATCGCCAAAAAGAAATAAAATTAACAGCGAATTTAGTAGGTACTACCCTTGGAGAATTTAATACAAGCCTATTTAAAGAATTAAAAGCGATTCCTTTGCCGCCGGGCTATAGCTTTGTTACAACAGGAGAATCAGAGCGTATGGACGATACCTTTACTAGTATGGTAATGGCGCTATTTCTAGCGGTAGCCTTTATTTTCTTCATCTTAGCAGGCCAGTTTGAAAGTTATATTGATCCTTTTTCCATTATGCTGTCCTTACCACTGGCAATTATCGGTGCGATTTTAGGATTGCTGGTAATGGGCAGTGATATGAGTCTAATGTCCATGATTGGTATTATCATGCTAATGGGGCTAGTGACTAAAAATGCTATCTTATTAGTTGACTTTGCCA
>JAPUES010000132.1 GCA_027492445.1 Sporomusaceae bacterium
CCTAAATATAATAACAAAAAAGTAACATAAAAATCAATTATCTTATAATTAATTTTTATGTTACTTTTTTGTCTCTTAAAATTTTCAAAAACTAAAAAGCAATATTAAAAATTAGAATTTATAACAACGTTTTTTGACAGCTTCAATTTTATCATTAAGTGTCAATAAAAACTCAAGGTTATATTTATCTTTTTCTTCACCACAAAAACTTTTGAAAGCTTTTATAAAACTCTCAAAACAAACATTCCCAGCCCGCTCTCCTATGCCACAAATTGTAGTACTGACAAAAGAAGCTCCACTCTGCACTGCCGCTAAAGCATTCGCAACACCTAATCCAAAATCATTATGTGCATGAAATTCAATTGGTATTGGACTTTTTTTTACTATCTCAGGAAAATTCAAATATATATCTAATGGTTCTAGCCCTCCTACCGTATCAGCATACCTAACCCTTTTTACTCCGCACTCATAAGCAAAATTAGCATAATCTATAAATTGACTAATTGTCGCCCTAGAAGCATCTTCTGCCCCAGCAAAAACGATACATCCATTATTTCTAGCCAACAGCGTTGCTTCCTTAAATTTTTGATATAAATTATGCCGTGTGTCGTTTAATTTATAATTTATATAGTCATCCGAAATAGGAACTGAAATATGAATAAATTTAAATCCATATTTAATTGACTTTAAGACATCTTCACAGTTACATCTATTCCAAGCAATAAGTTTACTTTTTTTAAGTTTATATTCAAAAACAGATTCAAAAAAATCTCTATCAACATCTCCAATCGCTGGTATACCGGCTTCAATCCACTCAAAGCCTAAATTATCCAGCAATTTTAAAATGCATTTTTTTTCTTCCAGTGTAAATACAACTCCTGCACTTTGTTCTCCATCACGAAGCGTCGTGTCAACAAACTCAATATTCATAATTACTCACCTTGATACATATTTTTATATAAAAAAAATAATTGCCTATCAGTTAGTGCTTTCTTAATTTTTTTAGCATATTTTTTTACTTCATACAGTAATTTATCTAAATCAGTCTCTTCAAAACTCAAATTAAGATTGTTTAATTTAAATTTCAATGATTTTCGCCCTGAATGTTTACCAATAATTACTTTTCTTTTCAAACCAACTTTTTCAGGTGCAAATACTTCATACATACTAGGTTTTTTTATTATTCCTGCAACATGAATTCCTGATTCATGTGCAAAAATATTTCTACCTATTATCGCTTTATTGCTAGGAATATCATAATTAATATATCTTGCAACTTTATAACAAAGTTTTGAGAGATTTGCTGCAATGAAAAATTCATTATCATTAAAACAGTTATTAGCCATTAGAAATTCTTCTGTTGGTACATTTTGACCAACGCCAAACATCGCTACAGTTATTTTAACATCTTTTAATTTAGCAACTGTTAACGCATTAGCAGTTGCTAATCCATTTGAATTACCACATTTAACTTCAATTTTCGCACCAGTAAAATCAATAATACTTTTTATATTGTAAAAAATGCCAATTGGATACAACAATGACTCCATATCAGAGTAACAAATACCATCAAAGCTTTTATAACTTTTTAAACAGTTTACAAAATTAATTATATGGCTAATTTCCAGTCGACTGGCATTAAAAATTTCTATTGTAATTTTCACATTATATATAACCGCATAATCTAAAAATATTTTAATAAATTTCTCATTGAGTAATTTGGGTTTTACAATTATCTTTATATTCTTACAGCCAGCATTTAAAACTTTTTCAAATTGACTCAAACTTGCACTTATCACAACCCGACAGACTTCATGCAAATTTTCAAAGTCATCTTTATATAAAAAAAAACTGTCAAAATCTACATCAAATTGAGTAATATTAAACTTTCTAAGAATAGCAATTATTTTTTTTGAATTATCTGAAGTTTTTTTTTCACTCATAGCAAAGTTTATCGTTTGGTCTATAAGCTTTATAGCCATTGTAAAACTCCCCTTTTATTCTTTTACTAATATTATTTTATAATCATTTATATCAATTTTTTCTATTTGACATCGTAATGAGCTATCAATAACTTCTGCTTGCAACCACGGCGGAACATGATTGCAATTAATAACTAGTTGCCTAAAATCACCCTTACGCACAAATCCCTGTAAAACTTGTTTACTGGTAATTCCCATTGTATTTTCTTGAATTGATTTTATGGAAATAGCAAAACACCCATCACTAATTTTTTCAGGCACAGAAATTTTTGCTGTAACTACACTCTCTTCTTTGCACAAATTTTCCTCATTCATAACTTCATCCAAAAAATCTTCTGGCCTTCCTTCAATTTCCCACACACTAAAACCCTGTTTTTCAAATTCAAAATATGGTATGCCAATAACCTTTGTTGCTATGAAAACCTTGCTATTATAACCAATTAATGTAACTAGTTTGGAAATTTTATTTCTCATATGCGCTAAACCTTTTTCTTGTTCAAGATCATAAAGAATATCTTTTACTATCTTCCAACCATCTTTTTGTTTATCATAAATCATAATTTTGCCTTTATTAGCAAACGGCAACACACTGCCATCGTTATCAACCAAAACAGCTATATTCATGATGTCACCCCTAATTTAACTCTTTTTTTATTATAGTCACTTAAATATTCTCGTGCGTAAATAAGGCCACTAACAATAGAATCACAATACTCAACGCACACAACTCCCTTTTGCAGTAATTTATTTTGAGCTTGAAAACCTATTCTCATTGTCAATACTGCATCACAATCAGTTAAAGAATCTATTGTTTTATTTTTAATCTCGCTCTTGTCATCACAATTTTCTACCCCTTGGCAATATTTTTTTATCATTCTTGTTTCAATATGATTAAAATTCCCATTATTCCATTGATATATATAGAAATTTTCAGTATGCCCAAAGTGCAAGTCAACAAATTGCCCTGTCTTACTACTGACAGCAATTTTATATTTTTCACGTTTAACTTCTTTAACTGTTTTATTCATTTTAACTATTCTAAACTCAGCACTTCTATCATTATTTAACATTCCTATAGCGTCTGCCCTACATTGTTGGCAATGTTTCATTTGTGGTAAAAACACTTCACATTTTTTTCTCATTTCGTTTACATCTTTCATACTAGTTTGTGGCATTTTAGAAAAAACACTGCCTTCTGCCGGTATTAATGGCATTATATTTGTTATAAAAACACCAAGTTCTTTCATTTTTTTTACAACTTCCGGAATATGACGATTATTCACACCATTAATCATAACTATATTTACTTTTACTAAAACACCATGTTTAACCAAGTATTCAATTCCTGTTAATTGATTTTCTAATAAAAGTTTAGCACCCTCAATACCACGCAATACTTTTCCTTTATAATTTACTACTTTATAAATTTTTTCACCGATTTTAGCATGCAAACAATTTACAGTTACCGTTACATGATGGATTCCTAATTCAATAATTTCTTGCGCATAATCAGGCAACATCAAGCCATTTGTTGATAAGCAAAAAATAACATCTTGATCCACTTCTTTAATTTTTTCAATTGTTTTTTTTGTTTCAGACCAATTAGCCAAAGCATCTCCCGGTCCGGCAATTCCTACAACTTTTAGATTGTCAATTTTATTTTTTACGACCAAAAATTTTTCTTTAGCTTGCTTTGCTGTTAATATCTCGCTGGTAACACCGGGGCGACTTTCATTAACACAATCAAATTTTCTATTACAGTAATTACAACTAATATTACAATGTGGTGCAACCGGCATATGCATTCTGGCAAATTTATCATGTGCTTCTTTGGAATAACACGGATGCATTTTTGTTTGTGTATTTTTCACTGACATTTGACAACCAATAGATCCACTACTAGCGCAACCCATATTAACACCCCTCTTTCAATTAGAACCTGTTTTCCCATAAAGACTTTTCATTGTAGTGCGGTAATTAGTTTGCTTAACTTCTAATAAAGTATTGGTTATTTGGTCAAGCAATACATTAGTACCAACGTAACCAACAGATAATAGTCTCTGACCACCCACCCGATCATGAATCGGAAATCCACGTCTTACCAAAGGTATACCTTCACGCTCTGTTAAATATCTGCCGTCAGAATGTCCTATCGCAAGATTGGCATTTGCATTTTTACTAGCTATACGAATTTTCACAAAATCAGCTTGAGTATATATTTCCGGTTTTACAATACTTCCTTGATTATTCAATCTAAGCAGCAATTCAACTAATTTATTACTCTTACTACCGGTACTGATAACAACCGGAAACATCCCATTTTCATAACAAGTTTTACTAATAGCATAAACAAATTCCGGTTCACCAAATATAACAGGTCTACATTGAAAGTTATATTTATGTGAATCAATCATCGCGTCTATCAGCCGACCTCTTTCAAGTTTTAAACATTGCGGACACTCTTTTTCCGATATTTTTGTGATTGTCTTTATAAATAAATCGGTATTGTCAACACCTATTGGAATTGGCAAATTAAAAAGTGGCACACCGAATTCATCTTCCAGATATTGTCCGGGGGATAACTGTTGTTCAACTGTTATTCCCATTTGAATAGTCGCTTTTGCACTACCCATATCTTTTATAT
The DNA here is from genome assembly GCA_027492445.1 of Sporomusaceae bacterium. Taxonomy (GTDB): domain Bacteria; phylum Bacillota; class Negativicutes; order DSM-13327; family DSM-13327; genus CTSoil-075. The sequence goes on from JAPUES010000132.1 coordinate 4,627, forward strand.
CTGCTATTCGGGTGCCACCTTTGGCAATTTTCATATAGTTTTTTTCATAAGGACGGTCTAAAGTTTCTGAAATATCCGGTAATAAATTGTACTCTACTTCCATCAAATTAAGTAGGCGTTTTAATTCTCTAATATCGGCAGGACTTATATTCGGTAAAATTATATTTATTTTTTCCGTTTTCTCACCTGGTTCAGATAATTTCTCTACTATTTTTCTTAGTGCCAAAAAATATCCTTCAGGATGATTACCGCCATATCCCGGTGTCGCTACCGGAACAATATTTAAATCAAGTTCAGGATTATTTTTTAAATATTTTTTCACCATATTTTCAACGTCTTCACCAATAGTTTCTGCCAAACATGTTGTTAATACACCTAATATTTTAGGCTTGTATATTTTAATAATATTATCAATAGCTTGAAAAAGATTTTTTTCACCACCATATATTGTTCCCTTTTCATTTAACGAAGAAGATCCAACATCTATCGGTTCATTAAAATGTTCAGCAATATGACGTCTCATATAAGTACTACAGCCTTGTGACCCATGCAATAAAACCATACTTTCTTCGATACCTTTAAAAGGTATAATTGCTCCCATCGGCATACACATACTACAAGGATTTTCCGCAATATCGCAATAATAATTTTCATTTTTCATCATCCAGCACTCCTTAACGTACAAATTGCCAAACAGGTGAGCATACTGTGGAATATACTTCTTTCGCAAAATTAACAGCACCGATAAATCCACTTAACGGATGCTTACGATCGTGATTATGATCTACAAAACTTACTCCCAACTTATACGCCAATGGTCTTTCTTTTACTCCGCCAACTAAAATATTGGCACCCTGTTCCAACATAAATTTTTCTAATTCTGCCGGATTAGCATCATCAAGAATAACAGTACCATCATCAACTAAATCATTAATTTTTTCATAGTCTTGTTTTTGTCCTGTTTGAGTACCAATCATGACAACTTCAATCCCTATTTCCCTAAATTGTTTAATCAACGATATAGCCTTAAATCCTCCTCCAACATACACAGCCGCCTTATTACCGCTTAAATTTTCTTTATATTTTTCTATTATCGGTTCGACTTTCAAGCGTTCTCTAATAATCAATTTTTCCGTCTTGTTTATTATTTCAACATTACCAATAAACTTCGCAATTTCACGCAAAGAATCTATTGTATCTTGTATTCCCAAAAAAGATACTCTCATATATGGTATCCCATATAAATCCTTCATCTTTTCAGCCAAATATGACATTGATCCCGCACATTGTACAATATTAAGTGTCGCTTGGGGAGCTTTTTTAAGCATCTCAAATGATGAATCGCCAGTAAATACAGCATTTACGGTAATACCCATTTCTTTTAAATAAGCCTCAATAATCCAGGCTTCACCAGCTAAATTAAAATCACCCAAATAGTTTATGCTATATTTCTTTTTAACTGTCAAAGTTCTTTCATCTTCAATCAACTTAAGTAATGCATCGCAAGCCGCACGATATCCGGCTGATTTGTTGCCAATAAATCCACTTGATTGCACCGAAATAATTTTCACTCCATGTTTTTGCTCAGCAATTTTGCAAACAGCATCTAAATCATCACCGATCACACCGACTATACATGTAGAATATACGAAAACTAATTTAGCAGGATACTTAGCTAATAACTTATCAATAGCACCGGCTAATTTCTTTTCACCACCAAAAATAATATCTTCTTCTTTTAAGTCTGTTGAAAAGCTATTGCGGTACAGTTCTGATTCACTACTTAAGCTACCTCTAATATCCCAGGTATAACTGGCACAGCCAATAGGTCCATGAATTAAATGAATAGCATCAGTAATAGGATTTAAAACAACTCTTGCCCCACAAAAAACACAAGCTCTCTGACTTACACAACCGGCAATACTGTCCGTATCACATTTCAGTTGCGGTTTATGCCTATTTTTTTTAGTTATAAATTCATTTCTTTCTTCGATAACTTTTGCTATTTCCATAATATTCACATCCCTATAATCATCAGACTTACTTCGGTTGGGGAGAATCCCCAACTGAAGTCTGTCTTTGCAATCAACTACATTACCAATTCAAAATCTTCATCTGCTGCATCTCGATCTTGACGATCCAGTAATGCATTACTTATTAACTCAACTAAACGCATTGCTCCACGATATCCCACAATAGGCATATAAGAGTGCACACTGCGATCTAAAATCGGAAAACCAACTCTCACTAATGGTATATCTTCAGCTTTAGCGATGTATTTACCATAAGTTGTACCTAACATTAAGTCCACTGGTTGATTTTTTACCCATTGATGAAAAGTGAATAAATCGCCACCGGCTTTAACATTACAACCTTCCATACCGGCTTTTAATAACATTTGATTCACTTCTTCTTCAAAGCCCATAATACTTGATCCTAAAGCGCCTCCCGGTGTCCCTGTTAAAATATGAATCGGCTTCATTCCTAAACTTAAAACCAGCTCAACAAGTCCAATTACAACATCCGGATCTCCAAAAATACCAACTGTTTTACCATGAAAATGAAAATGTGTATCAGTGATTATATCTACCAATTGTCCACGCTCAATTTCTATTTCTGCCGGTATCTCAGTCAATGAAAATTGTCTTAACGCCAATAAGTATTCATCAGTTGCCTTTATCCCAATCGGAGTTTTAAGTACATAAGCCGGAACCTTGCACTTCTTTTCCAAGGCATCTGCCGGATCACCCGAAGCAAATCTACCTAAAGCAATTGTTTGCTTGGAATTACCTGTATCTCTTAAATCTTCAACACTTGTTCCACCTTCCGGATACATCTCAAAGTTGCCGGTCATTGGTGAATCAACTACCCCCGAAGTATCCGGAAACATAATATATTTAACATCCAAAGTTTCTGCCAATCGTTTCATTTCTCTCATATCTCCAGGATTTACAAAGCCGGGAATAATATTAACTTGATCTTTTTTAGTAACTGCACTTGCTGATGATAAATAGTTAACCATCCCTTTTACCATATTGGAAAAGCCAGTAACATGAGACCCTTGATAGCTGGGAGTATTAGCATGTATAACCAATTTTCCTTCCGGAACTTCAGTAGAGGTGATAATGGTTGCAAGATCATCACCAATTGTTTCACTTAAACAAGTTGTATGAACAGCCATAACATCCGGATTATATATTGAAAAAACATTTTTTATCGATGTCTTTAAATTGGCTCCGCCACCAAAAACAGAAGATCCTTCTGTAAAACTGCTTGTTGAAGCCATTATCGGGTCACGAAAATGTCTTGTCAGATGCATTCGATGAAAAGAACAACATCCTTGTGAACCATGGCTATGAGGCAAACATTTTTTTATACCTAGCGCTGCATACATAGCACCAACCGGTTGACAAGTCTTAGCCGGATTTATCACCCCACCGCTAGCACGTTCTTTTATTTCCTTTGGCGTATAATCTAACATAATCAGTCAACCCCTTTCTCACTGGCAAAGCTACCAACCAGTAACGGTTCTGTCTTCCACGGAGGCGTAATAAAGTTCCAAGTAGGTGATGAAAATGCCATACTTACATCTTCAGCAAATCTTATTGCTCCATTAAACCCGGCATATGGACCACTGTAATCATAAGAATGTAATTGACGACAGGGTATACCCATTTTTTGCACAACATATTTGTCTTTAATCCCCGATGCAACTATATCAGGCTTCAAAAGTTTTATAAATTCTTCAGTTTCAAAATGGTTTAAGTCATCAACTATGACTGCACCATCTTTCATTGCAAAATTCATGCCCTCATAGTAGCTTAGTGGAATTTTTTTCTTCAACTCTTCAAATCTTTCCGGCGAAATTTTTAAACGATAATGATCCGGATCTGCCTCAACATGTAAATCAGGAATATTTTTCGTATCAGCATCAAGCTTGATATCAGGTATTACTTGACGCCCCTCATAATCATCTCTATGAGCAAATTCATTTCCTGCCAAAACAGTTTCTACACCTAGCTCAGCAAATAATCCTTGATAATGATGTGCTCTTGAACCTCCCACAAATAGAAAAGCCGTTTTTCCTTTACAAATCTTCTTATATTGCCCTAGTTTAGATTGAACCAACATTACTTCTCTAGCAATTACTTCTTCAGTTTTTTGTATTAAAGCTTCATCGCTAAAATATTGAGCAATATTCCTCAATGATTCCACCGTGGAATTAACACCGATAAAATTAATTTTCAACCAAGGTGTTCCATATTTTATCTCTAACATTTCCGCAATATAATTTATTGAACGATGACATTGCACTAAATTCAATTCTGCAACATGCGCATTTCTCATTTTCTCATATGACCCATCACCGGTCATTATGGAAACAATATTATAACCAATTTCTTTTAAAATTCGTTCAATTTCCCAACCGTCACCACCAATATTATATTCACCCAATAAGTTAACAGAGTATTTAGGCGACTCCTCAAGTCCACTTTTACCAATAACCTTATCCATCAAGGTATTATTGGCAATATGATGACCGGCTGATTGGCTTACACCTTTATATCCCTCACAATTAAAGGATAAAACTTTTATACCATGTTTTTCTTCTGCCTTTTTAGCTACAGCACCCAAATCATCACCAATTAATCCAACCGGACACGTTGCGCTAATAGTAATTGCCGTAGGCTTAAAAATTTCTACAACTTCATCAATAACTTTGGCAAGTTTTTTCTCGCCACCAAAAACAACATCACTCTCTTGCATATCTGTAGAAAAAGCATAGTTTACAAAGTTTTTAATACCGGCTTCATCTCTAGCCTTGTTGCGACGTGTTCCCCAGGTATAATATGAACATCCTATCGGTCCGTGTGTTATATGAATCATATCTTTTATCGGACCAAGCACAACCCCTTTACAACCGGCATAAGCACATCCCCTATTAGTTATTATTCCCGGAATTGTTCTGGTATTAGCTTCTATCGGTTGGCAGTCTTTACCGGAATCTTTTATTATGATATGTTTATTTCTATTCTTTTGGGCTTTAGAAGGATATTTATCCAGTAAATCGCTCAATTGTTTTTCTGTCATTGCCATAGAACTTTCCTCCCTTTACAAAGCAGCTTCTCCACTTTCACCTGTACGCACCCTAATGGCATCATTAAGAGGCAAAACAAAAACTTTACCATCACCAACATTATTATCCGTCTTATTGGCAGTTATAATGGCATCAACAATTTTTGAAACATCTTCATCATGCACCATCAGGGTAAATAGCCGCCGTGGAAATAATCTTTCGCCAGTTAAAAAACCATCAATTAAAACCTGTGTATCCAAATCCTGGTCATCTCCAGCCAGCTCCAACAATTTATTTTTACGATCTGCAATAGCTGCCGGATCGTCAACTAATTTTCCTCTACCCATAACCTTTATAGCAGTTAACCCTACAGCTCCAGCTTGAATTATTGCTTTTTTTGTTTCATTAGTTTTATTCATTCTTACAATTGCTATTATTTCTTTCATCGTGGCACCAGCCTCCTTATATACCTTTTTCTCCGGTAGAAATGGTATAAGCTTCCTCCATTGGCGTTATAAAAATCTTACCATCACCAAAAGCTCCTTGCTCTGACGACTTCGCCACTCTTAAAATCACACTAACAATATCATCCTTATATTCATCGCGTATTCCAATCATTATCATGGATTTAGGTATTTCATCATAAACAATTCCACCAATTTTTATCCCCTTTTGCTTACCTCTACCAACCACATCAACTACTGTTGCAGCATTAAAGCCTGCTCTGGATAATTCCGCTAAAACTTCATCTTTTTTATCTGGTCTAATAATTGCTCTTACCAACAACATAAATTCACCCCCTAATAATATCTTTATTAAATGCCAAGGAATCCATACTCCATCATCAAATGTTCTAAACGGTCTTGAACCATCGGTTTCGGCACTACAAACATATCATTACTATCTATCGCCTTAGCCAAAGCCCTATATTCATCTGCTTGATTTGCTGTCGGATCAAAATCAATTACAGTCTTTTTATTAATTTCAGCTCGTTGTACCAAATTATCACGTGGCACAAAGTGAATAAGTTGTGAGCCAATCTCTTCCGCAAAAGCTTTAAGTAATTCCAACTCATTATCAACTTTACGACTATTACAAATTATTCCACCTAAACGCACCTTACCTGAAGCAGCGTATTTTTGAATACCTTTGGATATATTATTAGCTGCATAGAGAGCCATCAATTCGCCTGATGCCACAATATAAATTTCTTCAGCTTTACCTTCTCTAATTGGCATCGCAAACCCGCCACAAACAACATCACCCAAAACATCATAAAATACATAATCTAAATCACTGGTATATGCTCCTAATGATTCTAATAAGTTTATTGATGTTATAATTCCACGACCTGCACATCCAACCCCTGGTTCAGGACCACCAGATTCCACACAACGTGTTTTTTTAAATCCGGGTTTTAAAATATCATCCAGCTCAATATCATCACCTTCATCGCGAAGAGTATCAAGCACTGTCTTTTGACATAAACCATTAAGCAACAATCTTGTCGAATCAGCTTTTGGGTCACAGCCAACAACCATAATTTCTTTTCCAGCCTCAGCTAACGCCGCAACCGTATTTTGAGTGGTAGTAGATTTACCAATTCCACCTTTACCGTATATAGCAACTTGTCTCATAATATTTTCCTCCTCATAAAATCAATAATGTTATTTTTCACTTGAAATTAGATATTTAGAAGAATATAATAAATATGGGTATGTCAAATAAACCTTCCCAGGATTATTGATTTCCCACCGCTTCAAAGGTAGTACCAATACCTTTGAAGCTTTATTTTTTTGTCTTAATCCTATAAAACCACCTCCTTAACAAAATAACGGAGCTATAAACGATTATAATCGCTTTATAGCTCCGTTGCTTCATCAACATAATCTTATTATGTTGATCAATTTAGAATTTTACAGAAAAGGCTCACAGAAATAAATTCTGTAAGCCTCTTTGCTTAAATTATTTTGTTGGTTGTAATATAACATAACAAAACTTGATTTGCAACATCATTTTTTAAAAACTTCTCAAAACTCTCTTACCATTTTCAAGAAAAATTATTTCATCACTTAAGTTTTCAGCTTCCATTAAATCATGCGTCACTATAATAAAAGGTATTTTCCATAATTTATTTAATTTTTTAATTTCTTTTCCAATTTCCGCCCTATTATTACTATCTAAGGCTGAAAAAGGCTCATCCAAAAGTAAAATTGACGGTTTTTTCATTATAGCTCTGGCTAAGGCCACACGCTGTTTTTCGCCACCCGATAACTGCAAAATATTTCTTGTACTAAGATGTTCTATCTTAAGCATATTCATTAATAAATCATATTCATACTCAATATTTTCGTTTACATTATCAATACTGTATAAAATATTTTGTTTCACACTAAAGTGAGGAAACAACGCCAAATCTTGAAACATATAACCTATATTCCTCTTTCTAACGTCCATACATAAAGAATCCACTGAAAAATAAAAAATCTCATGATCTTTTTTTATTATACCTTTATCTGGCTTTAGTAGTCCTGCTATACACCTTAATATGGTACTTTTTCCACAGCCAGTGTTACCAAACAATGTCACAATGCCCGTATTAACTAAAAAATCAATTTCAATTTGAAACTTAGGTAAACTTTTAATAAGTGAAATATATAGCATCGTAATTCCTCCTTAATGCTTATCCTGCCTTTGTAACCAATGATTCAGAAAAAGTAAAATTAAAAAGGTCATGCCACTAATAATTAATACATAAATTCCTGCTTGAGTTAAATTATTGGACTGCGCTGCAAAGTAAATCGCCAAGGGAATAGTTTGAGTTTTCCCCGGAATATTCCCAGCAACCATAATAGTTGCTCCAAACTCTCCTAAAGCTCTAGAAAATGATAACATTATTCCTGAGCTAAGCCCTCTAATAGACAATGGTAAAATTATCGTGCGAAAAATTTTCCACTCACTAGCTCCCAAAGTCTTTGCCGCTTCAATAAGTTTTTTATCAATGCTTAAAAACGAGCTTTTTACATTTTGGTACATCAAAGGAAAAGAAACAACGGCGCCAGCAATAATAGCAGCATATGGAGTAAAAACCAGCTGCAAATTAAAATACTCATATAAAATATTTCCTAAAAACCCCTTCTTGCCAATTAAAAACAATAACAAAAATCCTGTTACAATTGGTGGCATTACTAAAGGTAAAGTAAATAGCACTTCAATAACACTCTTACCGATAAATTCATACTTAACCATAAAATAGCCACTTGCAACGCCTAATATAGCCACTATTATCGCCGAGAAAAATGCTACTTTTATCGATAAATAGACCGGTTGCCAATCAGTTGTCAGAAAATATTCTAAAGTTATCATATTTCACCCGGTATCTCAAATCCATATTTTTTGAATATAGCCTGACTATTAGCAGATAATAAATATTCAAAAAAACTTATTGACTCTTTTTTTATATTTTGTTTATTAACTATCGCAAGCGGATATAAAATATCTTCATGACTGTTGTTAGGTGCAGTAGCAATAATTTCTACTTTATCACTTATCAAAGCATCCGTTTTATAAACGATACCTAAATCAACATTTTCTGTCTCTACATATGCTAAAACACTTCTAACATCATTGGCAAAAACAATTTTATCTTTTATCTCATCCCAGATATTAAGGTATTCAAAAACTTGGACAGCATATCGTCCTGCTGGAACACCTTTTGAATCACCCATAGCAATTTTCTTTATATTTTTATCTAATAAAATATTAAAGTTCTGCTTATCTATATTATTATTTTTAGGCTTTATTAAAACCAATTTATTTTCAATTAAATTTTTTCTATAGTCTCTTTTTATAAGTCCTTGTTTTTCCAATTCATCCATGTAATTTAATGCTGCCGAAATAAAAATATCTACATTAGCCCCTTGTTCAATTTGATTTCTCAAGTTACCTGATCCTCCAAAATTATATAAAACTTTCACATTAGGATTATCTTTTTCATATATAGTTTTGATTTCTCCAAGCACATCTTTTAAACTTGCCGCTGCTGAAACATTAATTTCAATGACTTCATTGGGTTCCTTAACTAGCTTATTATTAAAAAAAATAATATTTCCCACAAGCAATAATATAAATACTATACTGAAAATAATATACTTTTTCATCTTAAACCCTTCTTTACTTATATATTAATACTTAAAAACACAAAGGAGCTCTACAAGTGATAAATCACTATTAGAGCTCCTTCGCTAATTCAAATATTTTTTTCAGTATAGCATTTTGCTTTTCTCAGTTCAATAATTAAAAATGTTTATTTTTGTATTGCCATCTGAGCTTGAATCATTAGTGCACATTCTAATCTTTTCTTTTGCAATTCACAACCTATTTCATATGGTTGATAGATATTGTTATTAAATAAATCAGCAT
>JAPUES010000133.1 GCA_027492445.1 Sporomusaceae bacterium
AGTCCAGCAATGGATTCAGCTGACTGGTACTAATAGGTCGAGGGCTTGACTTAATCCGAGTTAGTAGCGTAGCTACTAACCACATTAATCCTAAAATACGCTTTCTTCTGTGAAGTTTTGAGAGAACATATCTCTCTATATCTGGTGGCGATAGCTAAGGGGTTCCACCTGTTCCCATACCGAACACAGTAGTTAAGCCCTTATACGCTGAAAGTACTTGGCTGGAAACGGCCTGGGAGGATAAGTAGTTGCCAGTTAAGTTAAGAGCACTCATTGATTGAGTGCTCTTTCTTTTGTCTGAAAGTAGGCTATGAGTTAGTCAGGTAGGGTCTAGTGATGTTAGCATTGCGATGCTAACGAAGCGACTTACACAAATCTTTTATCAAAGATTTGGTGCGCTGCTTCAGTTAAGCCCTTATACGCTGAAAGTACTTGGCTGGAAACGGCCTGGGAGGATAGGTAGTTGCTTTGTCTTATATTTTCAGATAAGTGTAAGAAAAAGAACAGTGCTTATACTAGGAAAATAGGAAGAATTTTAATGGGAAAAAGGAAAGGTATTTGTGCAGATAGAGTTGAATATAAATTTAAAGAGAAAATGGTGGGGTAAGGAGTCTATATGTATAGTCGATTTTCATTACTAGCAATAGTACTAGTATTACTTGCAACGTTATTCATTACAGGCTGCATGAGTAATAGCCTATTTGCGCCTAAGCCTTATAAAGAAACACAATTTTTGATGGATACAGTTATTGAAATTACTGCATATGGTCCAGGGGCAGAAGAAGGAATCAAAGAAGCATTTGCGGAAATTCACAAACTGCATATTGTGACCAATAACTTTGATGAAAATAGTCAGGTGTCGAAGATTAATCAAATGGCAGGCAAAAGTAAGGTTGTTGTAGATCCTGATTTAATTGCGATAGTAATGCATTCCCTAGACTTTTCTAGTAAGTTAGAGGGAGCGTTTGATGTAACGATTGGGCCCCTAACAGAAATTTGGGGAATTGGGAATAAAGGGGAGTATATACCTAGTCAAGCTGAGATCGAACAGTCCTTATCCTTAGTAGATTATCGCCTGATTGAAGTAGATGACATTGCCAATACAATTTATTTGCCAAAAGCAGGTATGAAGCTAGATTTAGGGGGGATTGCCAAAGGGTATGCCGTTGATAAAGTGATTGCAATTCTTAAGAGCAAGGGAATTACATCCGCTTTGATTAATGCTGGTGGTGATGTACGGGTAATTGGTAATAAACCAGACGGTAAACCTTGGCGGATTGGTGTTCAGCATCCTAGATTGACAGATGAGATTAGTGCTAAATTATCCTTGACGCAGTGGGATACAATGGTGACTTCTGGCGATTATCAGCGTTTTATAATGAAAGATGGTATTCGATACTCTCATATTGTTGACCCTCGTACCGGAGGCCAACCTAGAGAAATAGCAAGTGTCACGATGGTTACTAATAATTCTGAAGAGGGTGATGTATTAAGTACAGGGATCTTTGTACTAGGAATAGAGAAAGGTTTGGAAGCATTAAAAAAATTTCCAGATAATGAAGCTATTATTATTACAGTTGATGGAAAAATCCTTATAACATCTGGCTTAGAAGGGAAAATTGAATTGCCTTCGGAAGTGGAAAGAAAATAAATAAGATATTGCTATCTTATACTTGCGGAATCAGAAAGTATAACACTTTCTTGATTCCAAGCAAGGGCAACTAAGGCTTGGCTGAGGCCAAGTTTTCTATGCTACAGTTAAAAACTGCTATGCCCTAGGAGGATAATAATGAAGATCGAGTCATTCTGTGAAAAGCTGACAATCGGTTTAGGAACGGAATTAGTCAAAAAGAATAGTTATGACCAGTATTTTAGTGCTGCCATATTAATACCCCTTATTTGGGATAAGGGTAATTTATCTTTATTATTTGAAGTACGGTCTCCTCATCTGACTTGGCAACCAGGGGAAATTTGTTTTCCAGGCGGTCGCATTGAAACAACAGATCATAGTCCATCCTTCGCTGCCGTGCGAGAAACTACAGAAGAACTTTGTATTGAAAGGGAAAAGATAAAAATTTTAGGATCATTGTATGAAATAATCAGTCCTATTGGCGTACGGTTATATCCAACTGTTGCCTACCTTGATGATAATAAACCTATTTCTCCTAATCTTTCAGAAGTAGCGGAGATATTTACGGTACCTTTGGAATATTTATTAGCATATAAACCTATTGTTGGCCATATGGAAAGGTGTACAAGACCATTAGCTGATTTTCCCTATGAATTGCTGCCAGAGTACTCAAAAGAGTGGAAAAGTAGAAAGAATTATCAGGTTTTATTTTATAAATATGAAAACTATGTTATTTGGGGATTAACAGCGCAAGTTTTGTTTAACTTTTTGGAAATATACCGGAAATATATGAAAGAATAATATAGAGTGTAATAAAAAGGAAGGCCCTCCGCTAGTAGAGGACCTTCCTTTTTATTATATGGCTTCAGCGATTTTCCAGGTTTGTCCATGAATAGCTTGATTGTAAATCTCTGTTATGGTTTGAAAAATAATGGAGCGCTTTATAGTATGCTTTTTGGTCAGTAAAGAAAATTGAAACCAGTGACCGGCTTTAGAAAGTTGATAAATAGCATTATTGATTTCTAAACGAATACTTTTACTAGGAGATTTTCCAAGAGCATCTTCAAGTAGTTTGACGGCCTGACCATTCAGCGGAGGTATATGGCCTAAAATATTCTCGTCCTTCAAATATAACACGCTCCCTTTAATTCTAGAATCAAGGCTGCTTGCACACATTATACCACTGTACTCTAGAAAAAACTTAATGGATTTATTGAGGGAAATAGGCAATCTAGAGCTATATACACTTAATTAAGGCAATAAGCTCTTTTGCACGCAATATTCTGAACTTTATTAAGGCTATATAGAGTAGGGAGAAAAACATAGGTTATTAGAAGCTATCTCAGAGGAGCCATATTTTCTGTATAATAAAACTTTCTTTGTTCATACTAAGAGCAAAGGTGAAAAATGGTTAAGAGGATTTTTAAACATAATGTACTATAGTACAAAGAAAGGGTGATAATTTTGGGTTATTCAAAACCATTACGAGGTATCGTGCTATTTCTTTTCATGATTGGAATTATTGGTCTATTAGGTGGTTGTGCTAATAAACCAGCTCCTAAACCATTGCCAGATATGTTAGGATTACAGGACCCAGGATCACCAGGTAAAGTTGCCATGCCCCCTCGGATGGTAATTGGTTATTATGAAAATCCTTGGCCAGGTACACCAGATAAGACGGGTTCTTTCCCTAGTATGAAGGCTTTTGGAAAAAATATGACAGGAGTTGGACCTTTCTGGTATAAAGCAACGAAGGACGGTAGTATTGAATCTAAGGAAAGTCAGATGGTGTATGATACCACTAAAAACTTAGGATTAAAAATGTTTCCTTTGATTACTAATAAGACAGGCTCAACAGATGCAGTATTAGGTGACCCTAGTATTCGCAGTGAAGTCATTAACAATATTGTAAAACTTGTAAAAGAGAAACAATATGATGGTATAAATATTGATTTTGAATTATTACCACCAGGGGAACGAGATAATTTAACTGCTTTTATGGCAGAATTATACCCTAAGATGAGAGCGTTAAATAAGACTTTAATTATCTCTGTATTTCCCCAAGTTGATGTGGCAGAAGATGTATCTGGAGCATATAATTACCCTGAATTAGCTAAGAATACAGACTTTTTGCAGATTATGACCTATGATTATCACTGGTCAACCTCCCCTAAACCAGGACCCATTGCCCCGATTGATTGGTATGAAAAAAATATTAAATATGCAATTGATAAATGCGGTGGCCCTCATAAGGTAATTATCGGTGTAGGTCTCTATGGTTATGACTGGACACCAGGAAAAGATGGAGAAACGGTGACGTATGTAGATGCTATTGTCCGGGCCGAACAAAACGGTGCAAAGGTTATGTATGATGAAGGGGCACAAGCACCACATTATAAGTACAAAAATCATGAAGTCTGGTTTGAAAATGATAAGAGCATTGGAGCAAAACTAGACATTATTGCAAAATATAACCCCGCTGGTATTGCCTTATGGCGTTTAGGGCAAGAGCAACCAGAAGTGTGGCAAGTGATTGATAGTAAATTCCCTAAGCAACAATAGGCAATTATATGTCTAGCCATAAAAATCTAGCAGGAAATACCTAAAAGTAAGAGAATAGTATTGTTATCATAACTTAGGGATGTGATTTGGGTGAATAATATTGAAAGACATTGCATTATTGTTGACGGCATGAGCTGTGAACATTGCAAAAAGGCTGTAGAAGAAGCGGTTAAATCTTTACCCGGTGTATTAGCAGCCGAGGTGGATTTAGATAAAAAGACTCTTACGGTGGAGTTTAGCGCTAATGACGAAATGTTAACAAAAATTAAAGAAGCAGTAGATGAAGAAGGTTATACTGTCGTATAAGACAAAGGGCATACTCCTGGTATATACCGGTATTCTCGCGAAACATCTTGACTGGTAGTGTCAAACTTTGTTATACTTTAACACAGGCCTCCAAAATAGGGGGCTTGTTTATTGATTTTTATAGGGTATGACATATAAAAGTACTTGTCCTTGGGATTGAAGAATCATACCAATGGTCATGATGTTGCTAGAAAATCGAAGGGAGATGTGCTTTATGACGAGACTAGAAAGGCGTGTAGATAGGCCTAAAAAAAATAATAGACTAAAAGATACATTTATCCTAATCAGTCTCTTGTTATTGGTACTTGCAGTTGCCAGTGCTTCCTATTATTGGTTTGCTGGGGGCTTAACAAGTGAAGACAAAGAAAAAGGAAGTATAGTCTCTCCACAAAATAAGGTTAATATTATGGTGTTAGGTGTAGATGAACGTGGGGATGATGAGGGACGCTCAGATACTTTATTTGTTATGACCGTTGATACCAATACAAAAGAAATTGCCATGCTTTCTATTCCAAGAGATACTCGGGTCAAGATTCCAGGGAAGAGTTGGGATAAAATCAATCATGCTTATGCCTATGGTGGTCATAAATTATCCAAGCAGGCGGTAGAAGGCTTGCTAGGTATTAAAATTGATCATCATATTATGATTAATATTGCTGGTTTTAAGAAAATCATTGATGCTGTCGGCGGCGTTACCATTGATGTGGAAAAAAGGATGTACTATAACGACCCTTATGACGATAACGGGGGCCTTGTTATTGATTTGCGATCAGGAATACAACATATGGATGGTGCTACTGCCATTCAATACGTACGTTATCGCGATGAAGATGGAGATATTGGCCGCGTAGAACGTCAGCAGAAGTTTCTGAAGGCATTAATGAATGAAGTAGCGAGTCCGTCTGTGATTAAAAAAATTCCTGCAATTATTCGAGAAGTAAGCAGTGTTATGCAAAGTGATATGTCCACTAGTGAAATGCTTAACCTTGCTAAAATCTTTAATGATGCTTCTAAGAAAGGTTTAAAGACAGATATGGTGCCAGGCAAGCCAGCTTATATTGATGATATAAGTTATTGGTTGCCTGATTTGATGGCTTTAAGAAAACATGTAGCAGACACATTAGGCGTGAAGATTGAAGAACGCTATTTAACTGCGACACAACGGGAAGCAAACGAATATGAAACCTCAATTCCTAAAGAAATGAAAATAGTTGATAAACCTAAACCGCCAATATCAACTAAGGAGAAAGAGGCTGCAGATAAAGCGAAGGCGAATACTACTGATAAGGCGAAGACTACTGACAAGGCTAGTGTTGTTGATAAGTCTAAAGATACTAGTAAAGCGGTAGCGAAGAACCCTGCTTCTAGCAAAGTTCGTGTAGAAGTTATTAATGCAAGCGGTATAGCAGATGCTGGTGATAAAATTGCAAGTATATTAGGCAGCCAAGGCATTGAAGTAGTAGGCGTGAATAATGTATCAAATTCCTATCGCAATACAGTGATTATTTCTAATACTACTGATAGTGGCGTTGTTAGTAAGTTAACAGGATTGCCTTTTAAATACTCTTTGCAAGTGACCAATGACGAAGGAAAAAGTACAGATGCGATTGTTGTAATTGGCAAAGACTATGCCGGTAAATAGTAATTTAAAAAATAGCCCATTAGGGCTATTTTTTTTGTTCCTTTGCGGAATACTAATCGATAGAAAGTACTAGTGGCTTCAAAAGGAGCAGAACTCAATGTGGATTACAGAAAAATCACGCCGAATAAATGTAATGATAAGTATTATTATTGCAATTTTTATTTTGCTAATCTCTCGTCTTGCCTGGATGCAATTAATAAATGGACCACAATATAAAAAGATTGCAGAAGAAAACCGCATTCGCCAAATTACAGCGCAAGCACCGCGTGGTAATATTTATGATCGTAGTGGAGCTTTATTGGTTGGTAACAGGCCTAGTTTTGCAATTTCGATTATACCTTCTGAATATAACAATAGCACGGAAGCAACCTCAAGATTAGCTACTATTACTGGACTTTGGCCAGCAGAAATTGAAAAAATGTTGAAAACTGGTGAAGGGTTTATTTATACTCCCATTCGTCTAAAACGAGATGTGAATCAAACAATGATAGCCAAAATTAAAGAACATAAATATTATTTGCCAGGTGTGATGATTGAAGTTGTGCCAGTTCGACAGTATGTATATGGTGAACTAGCTTCCCATGTAGTTGGTTTTGTCGGTAGCATTAGTGAAGAAGAGTATGAGAAACACAAAGAAAAAGGATATAATCCTAATGATTTTATCGGGAAAGATGGTTTGGAAAGGGAATGGGAAGAAATGCTCCGGGGCATTGATGGTGGACTGCAGGTAGAAGTAAATGCCTTAGGAGAAGAAATGAAAATCATTGGTGATAAACCAGCAATGGCTGGTAAAGGATTAGTTCTTACGATTGATGCCAACTTACAAAAGGCCGTACAAGACGCTCTTGGCAATCAAGTTGGTGCTAGTCGCAAGCTCGGAGAACCAGCTACAGGAGGAAGTGCTGTGGTGCTTGATGTTCATACAGGAGCTGTGCTAGCTATGGCTAACTACCCTAGCTTTGACCCTAATGATTTTGCTAGCGGTATTAGTAGTTTGAACTGGAATAAACTAATTGGTGACCCTCGCCATCCTCTTGTAAATAAAACCATTCAGAATACCTATCCTCCTGGGTCTGTTTTTAAGATTGTTACTGCTGCCGCAGCCTTAGATAAGGGTTATGTAACAGGCAAGGAAATCTTTGATGATAAAGGCTCTTATCTCTTAAATGGTTGGAAATTTTATGGATGGGAAACAAAAGGTCTAGGCAAGCTTACGATTGTCGATGCAATTTGCTGGTCGAGTGATCCTGTTTTTTATGAACTTGGTCGTCGTCTTGGGATTGATGATTTAGGAAGTTATGCCTTGACCTTTGGGCTAGGACAAGCTACAAGGATAAAGCTAGGAGGGGAAGAACAAGGTATTGTACCGACAACGGGCTGGAAAGAAGCTATCTATGGGGAGGAGTGGTACCCAGGGGAAACTATTATTGCTGCGATTGGACAAGGGTATTATTTAGTTACCCCATTACAACAAGCCATGCTACTGCTGGCAGTAGCCAATAAAGGCATACTATATCGCCCAATGATTGTTGATAGGGTATTAGCCCTAGATGGGAGTGTTTATGAAAAGTATGAACCAGAGGTTATGCGCAGTATTTATCTAAAAGATGAGACCTGGGAACTAATACAAGAGGGGCTCGTAGCCGTTCCAACGCGTGGCACGGCTGCATCAGTGTTTCAAGGATTTAATCCGAAGATTGCTGGCAAGACTGGCTCGGCTGAAACGGGTACTGGTACTGTACATTCTTGGTTTTCTTGTTATGCCCCAGCCGATAATCCTGAAATCGTAGTATCTGTTTTGGTAGAAGAAGGAGGAGATGGGTCGGTAGCCGAAGCGCCTGTCGTGAGAAAAATACTAGAAGCATATTTTGAGAGAAGAAATTAGTAGTTTAATAGAGGAATATTACATTTTTAGTGCGAAATATGCTAATATATAAAGGATGTGAGAAAAATGTCACTCTATCCAGTAAACTTACACATAAACAATCGCCCTTGTATTGTTGTGGGTGGCGGCAGCGTAGCTGAGCGAAAAGTATTAGGTCTTTTGACGTCAGGGGCCGCTGTTACCTTACTGAGTCCTCAGGTGACGGAGGAGTTAGCAAGGTTAATACAAGAAAAAAAACTTATTCATGTTGCCAGGTCGTACCGTAAGGGTGATGCAGCTGGCTTCTTTATTGTTATTTGTGCGACGGATAATAAAACTGTAAATCAATTGATTGCCGAGGAGGCCAATCAGGCTGGTGCCCTTGTCAATGTAGTAGATGCACCAGAACTTGGGAATTTTAATGTGCCTTCAAAGATAAATCATGGTGATTTATTGATTACTATTTCTACAGGAGGGAAAAGCCCCGCTTTGGCAAGGAAATTAGGAGCAGAACTAGCCAAACGATATGGTCCAGAATATGGCCAATATCTTGAACTCGTGGGCAAAGCTCGGGACGAAATGAAAAAGACTATAGGGTCAGCAAAAGAGCGTGAAGCCTTTTGGCGGCAAACTATAGATGAAGATATAATAAGCTTATTAAAAGATGGAAAGATAAAAGAGGCGGAGGCTAAGATTTATAATGCAATTGGTTGTTCTAGGACTGAATCATAAAACGGCATCAGTGGATGTACGAGAATGCTTTACCTTTTCAGAAGAACAGATAAAAATGTCCCTTAATCATCTTCATGAATATGAAGAGATTAGCGAATGTGTGCTAGTATCTACCTGCAACCGTACAGAAATGTATGCAGTGGTGGATGATGCTGAGGATGGCTTACAAGTCATGCAGCATTTTTTACAGCGCATGTCAGAAACTCCTATTGATATTGAAGATTTCTTTTTCTATGCCGAGGAAGCTTGTATTGAGCATTTATTTCGTGTAGCTTCCAGCCTAGATTCCCTGATTATTGGGGAAGGACAAATTTTAAGCCAAGTGAAAAAGGCCTACTCCATTGCCCGTGATGTTGGCACGACTAGTACGGTACTTAATACTTTATTTCATAGAGCCATTGCCGTGGGGAAAAAAGTTCGCACGGAAACTCGCATTGCCCATAGCACGGTATCTGTTAGTTATGCTGCAGTTGAATTGGCAAAAAAGATATTTGGTGATTTGTCAGAGTCTAATGTATTGTTAGTCGGGGCTGGGCAAATGGGGGAACTGACTGCAAAACATTTAGTGGAAAGCGGTGTAAAAACTGTATTTGTTTCCAATCGCAGGTATGAACGCGCCGTAGAATTAGCTGAAAAATTTCAAGGTGTTGCTGTACCCTTTGAAAGTTTTATGAAAAGTGCTGTCAAGGCAGATATTATTATTACTTCAACAGGTGCTCCCCACTATGTGATTCGCACCTGGGATGTTGCCCATCTCATGCCGAAACGCCAAGGGCGCCCAATTATTATTATCGATATTGCGGTACCGAGAGATGTAGAACCAGAAGTGGCAGCGATTTCGGGAGCTAGTTTATATAATATTGATGATTTAGAAGCGGTTGTAGAATCCAATATTCGTGTCAGAGCGCAAGAAGCCGCGTTGGCAGAGAAAATCATTAGCAAGGAATTAGATGAGTTATTACTTAAATTCCGTTATTTATCTCTTCGACCGATTATGGCTCGTATGACAGATAAAGCGGAAAGAATACGGCAACGGGAATTTAAAAGAGCGTTGGCGAAACTAGCTGATATTACACCTGACGAACGCAAAGCAATCGAAAATATGTCCAAGATGATAATGCGTAAAATGTTGCGTGATCCCATGGTATGTATCAATCAGGCCGCCTGTAACCAAGATGAAGAGTTTTATCTTGATGCAATACGTGACTTATTTAATTTAGAATCAATAGGAGAGGGCAGAAAACGTGAAAAGAAAAAAACTTATTATCGGTACGCGAAGCAGTAAATTAGCCTTATGGCAGGCGAACTATATTGGGGAATGCCTTCGGACAGAATATCCGGAAGTCGAAGTAAGCCTTTGTCATATTATGACCACTGGCGATAAAATACTCGATGTACCACTCGCAAAAATCGGTGGCAAAGGATTGTTTACGAAAGAACTAGAAAATGCTATGCTGGCTGGGGAAATTGACCTAGCAGTGCACAGTCTTAAAGATATGCCTACGGAATTGCCGCCAGGATTGTTGCTAGCGGCTATCACCGAACGAGTTGATCCAGGTGATGCCCTTATTAGTCCGAAGTATCATACCATTGATAACTTGCCTCAAGGGGCAAAAATCGGAACCTCAAGCCTCAGGCGCAAGGCCCAGCTCTTACAATATCGACCTGATCTTAGAATAAGCGATCTTAGAGGCAATCTAGATACGCGGCTTAAGAAAATGGAAACAGAAGAATTAGATGGCATTATCTTAGCCGTTGCCGGGCTAAAACGTTTAGGCTGGCAAGAACTGATTACCCAAGTATTGCCGCGAAATATTTGCTTACCGGCTGTTGGACAAGGGGCCTTAGCCATTGAAGCGCGCATTGATGATGAGGAAGTACGTTCAATGCTTAGCTTTCTCAATCACCAAGAGACGCGCTGGGCGGTAGAAGCAGAACGATCTTATTTATCTGAGGTCGAAGGTGGCTGCCAAATTCCAATTGGTGTGTATGCCTCTATTGAAGAGGATGTATTACTGTTAGAAGCGGCTATTTTATCGGTGGATGGTACCCAGCAAATTCGTAAGACCATGAGCGCCAGTCCAAAGGACGGTATTGCACTTGGAAAGAACCTTGCCCAAGACATGCTAGCTTCTGGCGGACGGGAAATCTTACAAGAACTATAAAAATCAATTCCAGCCAAGCAGGAGGAGAAAAGAATGAAACAAGGTATGGTTTATCTAGTAGGGGCAGGACCTGGTGATTATAAACTTATCAGCGTTAGGGCCCTTGAATATATACAAATTGCAGATGTCATTGTTTATGATCGTCTAGCAGATGATCGTTTATTAGCCACAGCACGTCCTGATGTAGAACTTATTTATGTCGGTAAAGCTTCTAGTGACCACACCATGCGCCAAGAAGATATTAATCAACTATTAGTGGATAAAGCCAAAGAAGGTAAAATCATTGTACGCCTTAAAGGCGGCGATCCTTTTGTTTTTGGGCGAGGTGGTGAAGAAGCCTTACTTCTCGTAGCCAATAAAATACCCTTTGAAATTGTGCCAGGTATCACTTCGGCCATATCAGTACCTGCGTATGCGGGAATACCGGTAACCCACAGGGGAATTGCGACTTCTTTTGCGGTGGTAACAGGGCATGAAGATCCGACGAAGGCCGAATCAACAATCAAATGGTCCCACTTGGCAACGGCTGTCGATACATTAGTATTTTTAATGGGGGTAGAAAATCTGCCTCATATCACGGAAAATTTAATTAGAAATGGCCGCTCAGGGAAGACGCCAGCAGCAGTGATCCGTTGGGGTACAAAACCAGAGCAAGAAGTTTTGGTAACAACTGTGGAAAACGCTGCCCAAGCCGTTAAAGAAGCGGGCATTAAGCCACCAGCAATTTTTATTGTTGGTGAGGTGGTCAACTTACGTGAACAGTTGGCCTGGTTTGATCAACGCTTGTTATTTGGTAAGACCGCATTAGTAACTCGGGCTCGAGAACAGGCTAGTTTGTTGACTTCAGAACTAGAGGCATTAGGGGCTGAATGTATAGAAGCACCCGCCATCAAATTAGTTCCGCCAGAAAGTTATGAAGGAATAGATGACGCCATTGAAAATATCAGTACTTATAACTGGATCATTTTCACTAGTGTAAATGGGGTAGAATATTTCTTTAACCGTTTATATGCTAAGAAGCAAGATAGTAGAGCTCTTGGTAGTGCTCGTATTGCTGCCATTGGAGCGCAAACAGCGGCCAAGCTAAAGGAGTATGGAATTTTAGCGGACATTATACCATTAGAATTCAGAGCCGAAGGTATTGTAGAGGCACTGTCTGGACAAATTACGCCAGGGATGTCAGTACTGATTCCACGGGCACTAGTGGCGAGGGATGTTCTTCCTGAGAAACTAGGCGAAATGGGAGCAAAGGTTACGGTAGCTCCTGTATACCGCACTTTGACAGGCGATACAGATGGAAGCGTACTAGCAGAAAAACTTACAGCAGGCGAGATTGACCTTGTGACCTTTACCAGCTCTTCTACAGTAAGCAATTTATTGGATTTATTAGGGCCAAATGGAGCAGAATTGGTTAAAAATGCTAAAATTGCTTGCATAGGACCGATTACAGCAGGGACTTGTTTGGAACATGGTATTCACCCTGATGTGATTGCAGAAGAATATACAATCAAAGGCATGGTAGAAGCTATTACTACTATGTATAGGGGGAAAGGTAATGAGTAATCTACTTCGGCCTCGTCGCCTAAGAGCTTCCGCAGGGATAAGAAAGCTGGTGTGTGAAACACGTCTTGACGTTGGTAATCTAGTATATCCTTTATTTGTTGTACCAGGAAAGGATGTACGTAATGAGATATCTTCCATGCCTGGTGTTTTTCACTTGTCACCAGATATGGCCGTTAAAGAAGCAACTGATGCTTATGCCCTAGGGATACCAGCGGTGATTATTTTTGGCCTGCCTGAATACAAGGATGAAGAAGGTTCAAGTGCTTGGGATATGAATAGCCCTGTACAAAGGGCTATGACCATGATTAAAGAGGCCTTACCTGAAATGGTTGTGATTGGTGATGTCTGTTTATGCGAATATACCAGCCATGGTCATTGTGGAATGCTCGATGGCCATAAGATAGACAATGACAGTACTTTAGAAGTATTAGCAAGAGTAGCACTAAGTCAGGCCCAAGCTGGGGCTGATATGATTGCACCTTCTGATATGATGGATGGCCGAATCTTAGCCATTCGTAATAAATTAGATGAAAATGGCTATAAAAATGTATCCATTATGTCCTATGCTGTGAAGTATGCTTCTGCCTATTATGGACCCTTCCGTGATGCCGTGCAATCCGCTCCTCAGTTTGGTGATCGTCATAGTTATCAAATGGACCCAGCGAATGGGCGAGAAGCCATGCGTGAAGTGGAACTAGATATTGCTGAAGGTGCAGATATTATTATGGTGAAACCAGCCTTGGCTTATCTTGATATTGTTCGCCAGGTGCGGGATAATTTTGATTATCCTGTGGCTGCTTATAATGTAAGTGGTGAATATGCAATGGTCAAGGCAGCAGCTGCGAAAGGGTGGATTGAGGAAAAACGTACCGTCTTAGAAACCTTACTCAGTATGAAACGGGCGGGGGCAGACATTATTATTACCTATCATGCTATGGACGTTGCCCGCTGGTTACAAGAAAAGTAAGGAGGATAGAAATTATGGCATTTAATTTACATAAATCCACTCAGGCTTTTGAGGAAGCCAAACAATATATTCCGGGCGGAGTAAATAGTCCTGTACGATCTTTTCGTGGTGTAAAGGGCACACCTCCTTTTATTGAAAGAGCAGCAGGCAGTTATCTATATGATATTGATGGCAATCAATATATTGATTATATTGGGTCTTGGGGGCCTATGATTTTAGGCCATGCTCATCCTGAGGTAGTACAGGCCCTCACTGCAGCCGTTAGCAAGGGTACAAGCTATGGTGCACCTACCTTGCTAGAAACAGAGCTTGCGAGGCTAGTAAATCAGGCTGTACCGTCGATGGAACTGGTACGTATGGTGAATTCGGGAACCGAAGCTACCATGAGTGTCTTAAGGTTAGCGCGGGCTTATACCAAACGGAGCAAGATTGTTAAATTTGCTGGCTGCTATCATGG
>JAPUES010000134.1 GCA_027492445.1 Sporomusaceae bacterium
TATGACCTTTTACAATCCCTATATTTACGGTTTCATCTAAGCCAAAATCATCGGCATTTATGATTAACTGTTTCAAAGCAAGAACTCCCCTATACCATTCACTTGTTGGTTATTTTACAGATTCTACATGGCGAGCATAAGCACTATGATTATGAATGGATTCATAATTTTCACATTGGATTTCAAACCAACGGACATGTTTTTCTTGCCGCAAGGATAGTACTAAATCTCGCAGGACATCTTCTACAAATTTTGCATTTTCGTAGGCATATTCTGTCACATATTTTTCATCTTCCCGCTTTAAGAGAGGATATACAGGACAGCTACCTTCTGCTTCGAGTAAGGATACTAAATCTTCAATCCAAATGAATTTTCCGCTAGCATATTTAATTTTAACTTTCATAAGGCCCCGTTGATTATGAGCGCCATAGGCTGAGATTTCCTTACTGCAAGGGCATAAGGAGGTAAAAGGAACCTCAGTGCCTAAGGTAAAGTCTAAGGGTTGTCCTTTTGTTAAGGTGGCTGAAAAAGTACAATCCACATCAAGCATACTTTTTAGACCACTCACGGGAGCAACCTTTTCAACAAAATATTTAAAATGAATATCCATTTGGGCATATTCAGCATCTAATTTATCAATGGTATCCGTTAAAATAAACTCCATTTCTTTACTGGAAACGGGTTTTTGGCTCCATTCGCTTAAGATGCCAATAAATCGGCTCATATGGGTTCCCTTATACTCTTTCGGTAAATTGACAGTAAGGTTAATTTTAGCTAAAACGGATTGAAAGGAACCCGCCTTAGTTTTAATTAGAAAGGGTAAATGCACATCACTGACGCCTACATTTTGAATAGCAATGCCCCGATCATCAGAGATATTTTGAACATCTTTCAAATTTTATTCCCTCGTTTCATATAAAATAGGATCTGTAGTACCTGCATCCATAAAACCTTTTAATCTTAGCAGACAACTATCACATTGTCCACAGGCAGCCTCGCCGCCTTGATAACAACTGGTGGTTAAATGAAGAGGAGCCTGCAGGGAAGTGCCGAGTACTACAATATCTTTTTTTGTTAAATGCAGTAGTGGCGTTTCAATTTTAATTGCTCGCCCATCTTGCACACTGGCTTTTGTACTATAATTTGCTAATTCTTGAAATAAATTAATAAATTCTGGGCGACAGTCTGGATAACCAGAATAATCAAGGGCATTCACCCCAATAAAAATACAATCAGCACCTGTAACCTCGGCATAACCTAAGGCATAGCTTAAGAAAATTAGATTTCTAGCAGGAACATAAGTGATGGGGATTTCTGTTTCATTTACATCCCCTGTTGGGACAGAGAGTTCCTTGTCCGTTAAAGCACTGCCACCAATGGCGTCCATATTAGTGTTTATGACAATATGCTTTTTTATCTTATAATATTCGGCCACACTGCAAGCACTTTTAAGCTCCCGATTATGGCGCTGATTGTAATTAAAACTAATGGGAAATAGCTCATAGCCCATACTTTGGGCTACGGCCATACATACGGTGGAGTCGAGCCCTCCTGATAACAATACAACTGCTTTCATTTTCTTACACCCCTCATCTTATTACAGCATACTAAAAAGTCCATTTGCCTCTAGTATTCTAGCATCTGGACTTTTTAAAACAAATTTTTATATAAAAGCTAAGATTACGCTTCCATTAATTCAACAATACTAATACTCTTATTTCTTTCTAAATCAATAAATTCACCATCTTGTGTGCAAACCGTAGGACGTGTACCCATAAATTGTCCTAGAAATACCACCTCTGCACTGCGTCCATCGTCTAATTTTACCGTATTGCCAATGAAATAATTACGAACATTATTTAAAAATACGGTACAAATAGTAGGATCTAACTTATTATACATTTCACCAGCCATGGTTTCTACGACGGCAAAAGGAGTAACTTTACTATGATAGACACGATTAGATGTCATCGCATCATAGGTATCCGCCACCGCAATGATTTTTGCATAATCATGAATTTTATCGGCTTTTATCTTAAAAGGATAACCACTCCCGTCCATACGTTCATGATGCTGTAATATGGCATATAAAATAGTAGGAGAAAGTATTTTATTCTCTTTAATTAGTTTATAACCGAGGGTCGTATGGGTTTGCATGATTTCCATTTCCGGCGCAGTTAACTTATCCGGTTTATCAAGAATTTCTAAAGGAATTTGAGTTTTGCCAATATCATGGAGTAAACCAGCAAGAACCAAATCGGACAAATTGGCTTTCGTATAGCCTAACCATTTGCCAAGAACACCACAAATAACAGCAACATTAACAGAATGGTGAAAGGTATAATCGTTTTGCCGGCGTACCATATGTAAGTTATTAATAACACCAATGGATTCTAGCATAGGGAAAATGGCATTATCGGATAACTCCTTCATTTCTTCTAAAGGAGCTTCTTTAAAATAACGCATATTCTCAAAGGCACCTTTAATAGCATTTGTGGTATCGTCGTAATTATTATAAAACTTTTGCTGGTTTTCCGATAGAGGAATTTCTACTTTTACGGGAGCTTCTACCTTTAGTGGCGTTGGCTCTTCTTTAGCCACTGCTTTTTCACGGATGTAGATAGAAGCAATATCCCAGCAATCTAACCCTTCAATAATAGCTTCTGTTAAGACAATCCCCTCAAGCAACATAATTTGCCCGCTATCTGTTAAAACATCTTTACCAACTTCCATACCTGGCTTTACATCCCGTAGTCGATATTGTTTTCTAGTATAACTTGACATCTTATAATCCCCCTTACCCTTTGGTTACACTATTATGCTTTTAAATTAGGAAAATGTAGTGTATTACGTGCTGCTTCCAATAAAGTTTGCTGTATTTCTTTGAGCGGAATACCGGTCTCAATTGCGAGTTTTTTACAGTCCTCGTACTCTGGAGTTATACTACAGACCTTACCATTATAAGAACTGATTTTAACCTTAGCAGATCCAAAAGGTCGGTTTATAGTTATAACATTCCGTTCTAGCATTTCTCGGTTTACCACATAATGGCGTAAGCCAATGGTAGAGGTTTCTTCGAATAGGAGGAGAATGACTTTTGGTAGCAACTGGCTATCAAGTAGCACGGAGAGCTTGGTTGCCATACGGTTTTTTTTCATAATAATAGGGGTCAGCCAGACGTCAAATACTCCCATTGCTAGTAACTTATCCATCACGTAAGGGAAAATTTGAGGACTTGCATCGTCAATGTTTGCCTCGACTACTATAGTTTCCTGGTTTATAGCCTCTAGCTCCATCTCTCCAATGTGCATTCTTAGAACATTGGGAATGGGTAAATCCCATGTGCCTGCTCCATAGCCAAGGCTATGGCTAATAAACTTTTCTGGCATATCGCCATAAGCGCTGCCCAAAGCAGCAAGGATAGCTGCTCCCGTTGGGGTTACTAATTCTTTCTTGATGGTACCATGATAATAAGGAATATTTTTAAGCAGTTCAGCGGTAGCAGGGGCTGGCACCGGCATTAAACCATGACAGCACTCGACAAAGCCACTTCCAACTTGTAACTTTGAGGTATAAATCCCTTCAATCCCAAGATAATGTAACCCAGAGGCGACCCCCACAATATCAACAATGGCATCAACGGCACCTACTTCGTGGAAATGAATGGCCTCTATGGTCGTACCATGCACTTTTGCTTCGGCCTGGGCTAATACTAAGAAAATTTTCTTGCTGTCTTCTTTTATTTTATCATCAAGCTTGGAAGCATCAATGATTTGATAAATATCTGATAAATGACGATGGTGATGATGGTCATGAGTAAGCTCCACTTGTACATATTGAGCGGAAATACCCTTCTTCACTACCCTTTCTACAATTAGCTTATACCCATGAATGGGTAATAAGGCTAACTGCTGGCGTAATATTTCTTCTGGTAGACCTGCATCTAAGAAGGCTCCAAGTAGCATATTGCCACTAATACCAGAAAAACAATCTAAATACAGTATTTTCATCCTCTTACCTCATCTTATTAATAATACTTGCCAAACGTCCTGCGCCAAAGCCATTATCAATATTAACAACAGACACTCCAGCGGCGCAGCTACTGAGCATACCAAGCAAGGCTGCTATGCCGCCAAAGCTAGCTCCATAGCCGATACTAGTAGGTAGAGCAATAACGGGCTTTTCTACCATTCCTCCGACGACACTCACCAAAGCCCCCTCCATGCCAGCTGCAACAATAATAACATTGGCCTTAAGGATACGATCTTGTTGGGCAAATAAGCGGTGAATACCAGCGACACCCACATCATAAATACGTTCGACTTTATTACCCATAATCTCGGCGGTAATGGCTGCTTCCTCAGCAGCAGGAAGATCACTAGTACCTGCTGTCATCACCAAAATTACACGGTTATCGTCGGTTAGTAGTTTTTCTCGCTCTAGAATAATTAATTTAGAAATCTCATCATACTGAGCAGCAGGAAGAACAGCTTTTACTGCGAGATACATCTCCATGGTAGCCCTTGTTCCTAAGATATTAGGGTTGTGCATAGCCAATCGTTCCATAATAGCTACAACCTGGGGGACGGTTTTACCAAGGCAAAACACTACTTCGGGAAACCCTTGCCGCATCATACGATGATGATCAATTTTTGCAAAATCTAAATCTTCATAGGGTAATAATTTTAAGGTATCTAATATTTCTTCAAGGGATAATTGGTCATTTCGAAATTCTTGTAATAGGTTACGCAAATGATCTATATTCATAGTTATACTCCTAGTAAAGGATTGCTGTTAGAAACTTTTAAATAGCACCAAATAACATATAGATACATATTTGACTTACAGGAGGAAAAATCCTTTTTAATTATTACTATTATAGGTCATTTTTATAAAAAATAGCAAAAAAAACTTAGCCTTGCCAAGTTCTTTTTGCTATTTTGCAATTAAGATATTCATTTCCTGTTGGTCGAGTAAATTCGTCATACCATCCTCAGTTGCAATAAAGGGCCGAAATAAATTACTGCTATTGAGGCCCACAACCTTCCCTACCCTTCCATCGCTAAGGGCGACAAAACTCTCAAGGGGGTAAGGGATAGCAATTTTGTTAAAGGCTTCAATGACCTGAGGATCAAAATGAATTCCATTTCCCTCATTGATCATTTGAATGGCAGTATAGGAAGATAAACGAGAACGATATACCCGATCCGTTGTAAGAGCGTCATAAACATCAGCGACAGCAACAATACGGGCTAAAGGATGAATTTTAGCTTTTGTAATACCCCAAGGATAACCACTACCATTACAACGTTCGTGATGCTGCAAGGCCATAAACATAATGCGATAATCTAGCTGTACATCAATCTTAAGTAAATTATAGCCAATCGAAGCATGTTCCTTGATTTCATTAAACTCGGCAATTGTCAACGTATCTTGTTTATTTAAAATTTCAGGAGATATTTTAATTTTACCAAAATCGTGCAATAAGCCACCCATTCCAAGTAAACACAATTCATCATGAGGAAGTTTCATAGACATACCAATAATAATAGAGAATAAACAAACATTCACACTATGCAAATATAAATAATCACTCGTGTCAATTAATTCACTCACATAAAGTAATACATTTTTACGCTTTGTGATGCTAACCACCACATCTTCAATATAGGATTGCAGTTCGAAGAACTGTTCTGGCAGGCCATTGCCCATGGAAAAAGCATTCTGAACACTAGCAAGTAATCGTAAGCGCGCTTCTGTAGAAATAATATCTTGCATCATATGAATTTCTAAATTTTCATAGTCTTGGTCTTTTATAAAAATAGAAGCTACTTTATGTTTTTCTAGTAAGAGAACCAGTTCTTTGTGTAAAGGGGTTCCCTCTTGAAGTAATAGTCTGCCAAATTGATCAATTACATCTTGTGCTAAGATCATTCCTTCACGGACATTCTTTAACAATAGCGGCTTAATTGTCATAACCTCCCACTATAGTACATTTAGCCTTTCATTAAAAGGCATTTACTGCCTTATTTCTACATAATTCTACATAAAATTCACAATTTTTGCAAGTAATTTTTATAGTGTTCGGATATAGTATTAGCTTCGCCCCGGTAAATAACCTGTTTGTCGTAAAAAAAAGATAATTTCCGTAATAACGTGCTGGGGTGAACTTCTAGTGGTGTCAATGGTAAAATCAGCCCGCTGATATAGCTCATCTCGTTCCTCTAGCAATTGGTCAACAACCTGCTGACGAGAAATAACATCGACTAATAAGGGTCTATTGCTACGTCGTCCGGTACGCTCTAGAATCGTTTCAGATGAGGCAGTAAGCGCAATAAGAATACCATTTTTTTTAAGACGCTTCATATTTTCCGGTGATAATACTACCCCTCCACCCGTTGCAATGATTACATTATGATAGCGGGATACTTGCAGAATGACGTCTTTTTCTTTTTGGCGGAAATACTCTTCGCCAAACTGTGCAAAGATTTCACTTATCGATAGGCTGCATTCATACTCTACCCGCTTGTCAGTATCAATTAAGGGTCTTCCTAAGCGACCAGCTAGCAGTCTACCAATCGTTGTTTTTCCTGTTCCCATAAAGCCAATTAATACAATGTTTTTCATAAGGATAGCCTAGGAGTATATTGGTTATTATGATCAACTACCATTATCACCGACAAAATACGAGTAGCGGTAACAAGAAAGAGAAACATACTTTCACCTCATTATGAAAAATAATCATTACATTAGCAATAAGAACACGATAAGCGGTGATGTTGGTAACAACTTCACCGCTTATTTCTACCATATATTCTATTTTACTATATTATGAATGATAGGAAAAGGTATCTATGGTTATTTTTTCTTATCGCCAGTTCCAGGAGTAGCCGTTACGCCATAGCTGTAAATTTTTGCAGCTAATTTTGTTTCTACTCCATTTTTACCTAGCTGTATACCAAGATTATGAATGTTCATAAACCGGGTTCCACTTTCTGTTTTACTAAGAAAATTCATAATGTTATTAAATTTGCCATTTATCGAAAATTCAATATCAATTTCACGATAGCCCTCTTTATTGGTGGTTTTTCCAGGTTTTAAGTAGCTCAGCTGTACACCTGTTTCTTTTGATAATTGTTCTAGCTGCAAAAGAAAAGTACTAATCTCAGGCTGATCGGGTAACAGTTTATTCACAGCCATAATTTTAGTATCTAATTGGGTGACATGTTCCTCTGGATTGGGATGAGCCAAGGCAAAGGCTTCAATAACCTTGACCTGCTGAGACTCCATTTGATATTGACTTTTTAAGGTATCCATCTCTGTCCAACGGGGTACTAATAAAAAATCATAAAATAAATAACTAACCAAGACCATACCTATGGCAAACAGGCTAACTTTATGCTTGGTCTGTAATGTATCCACGGCAATCAATTTCATCCTTACATCCCCCTAGGTTTTACCTGGATCTCAAACTTAGCAGCTTGGCTGCCAACTGGTTTTTCAACCGTTACTAATACAGGGTCAACAAAAAACTGATCATTTTCCATGGTTCGCATGAAATCAGCTACTAAAGGATAAGTACTTGCCCAGCCTTTTATTTGAATGATGTCCTTTTCACCTTGTCCCATTTCTGTAAACCACACTTGAGAAGAGGTAACCTGAGAAAGATGCTGTATAATACTATACCAGGAACGACGTTCTTTGGTTACTACGGTCATAACATTATTCTTTTTATCAAATTCTTGTTGTTTTTGATTTGCTGTTAGCATAAGTGCTTGGGTTGGTTGTAGCAATTGGTACTGATTGCGAGTTTCTAGAAGCTGTTTTTCCAGATGCCAAGTTTCAAAAATACTATAGCTATAAATGGTGGTAAGCAGTAGTAGGACGAAAAGACCACAGCCAAGTAATAAACGATTGACAGGCCATTTTTCTTGCCGCTCGGTCAGGGGTAAAAGATTGATGCGAATCATTCGTCACCTCCGCGTAAGGCTAGGCCAATGGCAGTAGCTAACTGTGGTGCTATTTGTTGTAAATGTTTTTTGTCAAAAGCAGCTGGAATCTCTAATTTTTCTAAGGGATCATGGCGCAGGACGGGAATGTCTAAGTGGGAGGATAAATATTCTGTTAAATTGCCTAATTCCCCTCCACCCCCAGTAATGAAAAGCTTATCAATCATAACATCCCTATTTTGTTGCTGAAAGTATTCATAAGTACGACGAATATCTCTAGTCAGTTCGGCTACGAGAAATTCTAATTGAGCCTCTACATCACTATATTCAGCAGGAAGAGGATCACGTAATAAAATGGTCTCTTTTTTCTTAAAATTTTCTCCTTCTTGGTAATCTAAACCAAGGGTTTGCATAAAAATTTGTGTAAAATTTCGACCGCCAATGGGAATATTGCGAATGACCGCCGGGCTATGTTTTTGAAAGACAACAACTTGTGACAAATAGGTTCCAATATCAATTACCATAGCATTGTTGGCATTGGGAAAGATACGATAAAAAGCTAAAGGCTCAATATCAATCGCTACTAGTTTCAGTCCCACCTCTTTTATCATGGAAATCATGGTGTTTACATTATCGAGAGGAGAGGCGACTAATAAAACTTTGATTTCTGTAGCCGTATTCCCTTCCCCTACAATGGAAAAATCATAATAATAAGTATCAGGAGGATAAGGAATATATTTTTCTAAATCCCATTTAATGGCTTCTTGTAATTCCGTCTTATTCATAGCAGGGAAAATTAATTCACGAGCAAAAATAGCTCGTCCCCCCATCGCAATAACCGCATTTTTACTAAGGATGCGAGTGTTTGCCAACAACTGACGAAGTAGCTCCGTTAGCTGCTCATTATCCATCACTTGGCCATCTTCGATAATCTGCTCTGGTAACTCTTTAATGGCAAAATTTCTTAAAAAGGGTTTATCCTTTTGCCAAGCGATTTCAACAATTTTTATCGATCCTGTTCCAATATCAATACCAATCAAGTCAGAAGTTTTTTTTGTTAAGAATTTTTCGATTTTTTTCCACACATTACTCACCTATTTCCTCGTGATGGGGATAGCGCTTGACAATTTGTATGCCCTCCGTAATAGCGGTAATAATATCAATGGCAAATTGTTGTTCTAAGGCTTTGATTCTTGTAAAGGTTTCTCCGCGCGGTGTTACGACATAACGAGCTGGCAAAATGGTAAGAGCCATTGCTGCAATATCATGCCGACATTGCTTGCAATCACACACATCTCGATTTTGGGTAATTACAGCATCTAGTTTTTGTAACACTAAATCTTCCATAAAGTTTTTAAGTTCCATCATTTTCACCCCCTAATAATTCCAAATAACCTGTAATGGACAAGTTTTACTTTCCGTTTGGGGCAAGGTAATCTGGGCAAATACTTGCCGCTTGGCGTGATTGACAGCGCCTGTTGCTCTGATGTAACGTATTTGCCCATTCGGGATTGGAGAACCTGGTGTTACTTCGATGGTGTAGCTTCCAGGAGTTGGAGTAAGTTCAGAAAAACTTTTGTGTATAACATATTTTTCTGCCTTTGTTTCTTCCACAAAGGTGGGATTTGTTTTTAATTTGACAATGGTCCATTGTATTCCTGCTTCTGCTAAATATTGTGCTGTAATTCCATCTCGCTCATTGGTGGCGATTTTTAGTTCTGTAGTACTGCTCATGAGCAAGAAGCTGCCAAGTGAACCAAGTAACAGTATGAGGATTAGACTTAATATTGCCACCGAGCCACGTTGACTACCTAGCTTCTTTTTCATGCTATACACTATCATAGTTGGTTCCAAGGGTAGCTAGCAGTATGAAATCGTTGCTCTACGCCCGTATTTTGATCTTTCACCACAAGGGTTATGAGAACTGCCTGGGTCTTCTGCTGAGAAAAAGGAGTAAAGGTTAGCTCCGTTACAATATTTTCTGTCAGCGGACAGCTTGCAATTCCCCCACCCGAGGCGTTTTTATCAATCATCATATATAAGGTATTGCCATGCAGTCCCCCGCCTAATTGAAAAATATTGATTTCCCCATCCTTCTTAGTAATTTCTAAGGAATGAGAGCTAAGGAATTTAATTTTTTGTCCAGAGCCGACTTCTCGCAGAACTCGATTTACGGCCATACGCCCTTTTTGCTGGAGAGCCATACGACTATTTTCCATTCGCCATGTGGTTAAAGATACGGATAATATGTTGGTAAGACTGGATAATAAGATCAGAGTGATAAGCATAGCAAAAATTAATTCAATAAGGGTAAGACCGCGCTCATTGCTAAGATGCTTTTTCATACTGCCGGATAAAAGGTCAAAAGCTGCACCCGATATTCTAGGCCTCTTTCTTGCCACGTTGCCGTAACCGTTACTTGGACAAGAGGTTCATTGGCCATAGGCAGCGCCTTCGTGGTGATGCTATACCTTCCTAGAGGCTCTTCTTCCTCGTCTTGCCAAGGGAGGAAGGAGGATGAGGTGATACTTGCCCAATCTTCAGGAGAATGGGTTTTTAATAATTCTAATTGTTTGCGTGCTAAATTGGTTCCTTGGCTATAATCCCGCGCGAGGGCATTACTTTTACTAGCTTGTGTAAATAAGGAAATAATAGCCAGTAAGGACACACTTAGAATGAGTAGAGCGATTACTATTTCTGCTAGTAAGAACCCTTTTTCATTCCTTTTTTTGTTACGAAACAAGCTCTTTTTCATACTTAACTCTCTACGGAGTAGGAATTACTAATTCGTACTCTACCGCTAACCGGTGCTAACATCACATATTTCCATTTCTGTAGCTTAGTACTATGGAGGGCAATGGTCTGTGCTCCCATGAGAGGTGCCCCGGAAGTTGAAAAGGCAATGGGCGAATAGGTACTAGGAAAACGAACGGATGCTGGGAAGGTATACCGCTTGACAATTTTGGTATTTTCCGTCACATAGTAACCAGAAGGTTCACTCGGATTAAAAAGCAAAAGATAAGAAGCACTGCTGCTGGCGTTACTAGAGAGTTGTTGTAGCCAACGAATATCGCCGACTAATTGCAGGCTTGCTCCTTCTAATTCTAGGCTCGCCAAAGACTGACCTAAGGTAGGCAGGGCTGTACTGGAAAGAATAGCCAATATTCCTGTGCAAATTACTACTTCCAGTAAGGTCATACCACGCTGCATAACATAATCACCTCAAGATAGATTCCCGATATACCAGGTGATTATAGTATTTCCATATAAGAGGGTAATTAACGCGCCAAGAGCAATGAAAGGACCAAAAGGTATGAAGTCCTTGCGACTTTTTAGTTTTAAAGCGAGTAGTAAAGCCCCACCAATGCCTCCTACGGCAAAGGATAAGAGTAAGGTAAGGAGTAAAGACTGCCAGCCAAAACAAAGACCTAAGGCCGCAGCAAACTTAATATCTCCCCCCCCCATCCCCCCTTTGCTAACAACTGCAATCAGGAGGAGTAATCCTCCTCCCATAAGACCAGCAATCAGCATAGCAAGAGGTTCTACACTACCAAGATATAAATTTATAACAACACCAAACCCTGCTAGCCAAAGTAACACTTTGTCTAAAATAAGCTGGTGATCGTAATCAATAAAAGTAATGACAATAAAAAATGAGGTCAAAATAAGAGCTTTGAGCAACATAAGACTTAGGCCAAAGACCTGAAAACACCAGACAAAGAGGAAAGCTGTTAGTAGCTCGACGAGAGCATACCGGGGTGAAAAACTAGTATTGCAGTAGCGGCATTTGCCACGGGAGAATAAGTAACTAAGGACAGGGATTAAATCTAAAGGTTTTAAACGTGTACTGCAGGTCATGCAGTGGGAGGGTGGCAGTATGATGGATTGGTTGTTTGGTAGTCGGTAGATGCAGACATTGAGGAAACTGCCGATGAGTAGGCCGAGAATAAAGATGTATAGTATGAGCAAGAGAATTACCCCTTTGTAGATAAATAATTATGTAATAAGAACCAAGGCAGCTATGCTGCCTTGGTAATAGAAGATAGCAATTAAGGTTTAGCAGCAGGAGTACTGCCAGGAGATAATTGGGTATCGCCATTAGTTTTCTTTCCAGTTATTGTGTATCCCCCAGTTGTTTTTGCATAAACGATAGCTGTGTCATCAGCATTTTTGGGTATTTCATTAAGATAGTTAGGTTTAACAGCAGCTATGAAAGCGGCATCATCAGCTGGATATGCATTAGGAGTAGAGTTAGCATAAATTTGCATTACAATTCCATCAAGAGTACGTAAATCAGCTGTCAGCTTAGCATCTTTTGCTGTGGCCGTGGAAGCAGAAAATTTAGGTATGGAAATCGCTGCTAACACACCAATGATTGCGATTACGACCATCAATTCTACCAATGTGAAGCCTTTTTGATTTGTCATTTTTTTTCTTAAGTTCATTAACATAAAATTACCTCTTTTCATTTTTTTATAATGCCAGTGCCACCATTAATCTGAGTTGCAACTCACCTCCTTATCTGATTTATAGATTGCCAACATTTGTCATAACATCAAAGAGCGGTACCATAATAGCAATAATAATAATGCCGATTACAAGACCTAATACTCCAATAATGACGGGTTCGATGATACTACTAAGGCGACTTACGATGTCATCGACATCACTTTCGTAAAAGTCAGCAATCTTTTCCAGCATTTTATCCAAGGCACCGCTTTCCTCCCCAATGGAGACCATTTGTACCACCATAGGGGTAAAAACTTTACTTTGTGCCAAGGTCGCTGCCAGGCCAATCCCCTCTTTAATACCGCTCTGGGCTTTATCTAAGGCTACCATCATACTACGATTGCCAATGGTTTTTTGTACTACTTCTAAGGCTGTAATGATAGGGACGCCACCAGTTAAGAGAGTACTTAAGGTGCGGCTAAAACGAGCAATGCCAATTTTACGTGAAAGCATCCCTACAATGGGAATACTAAGAGTTAAGCCATCAATGATTTTTCTAACATCATCTCGTTGATAACCTACTTTTAGGCCATAACCACCTGCTAGTATAGCAATACCCACGAACAG
Organism: Sporomusaceae bacterium; assembly: GCA_027492445.1. Taxonomy (GTDB): domain Bacteria; phylum Bacillota; class Negativicutes; order DSM-13327; family DSM-13327; genus CTSoil-075. Next base: position 13,026 of record JAPUES010000134.1, read on the forward strand.
ACCATAGTTGCGCAGGATATCACTAATGCCAAGTAAAATACGAGTTAGTAAGGGCAGTTCCTTATTCATATTGGAAAACATTTGTACAAAGGTTGGCAAAACAAAGGTAAGGATAAAGACGACCACTAGAATTGCCATACCGCTGACGACGGTAGGATAGGTCATAGCTGATTTGATTTTTTCATTCATTTTATGTTCTTTTTCAAAATGAACTGCTAAGCGGCCAAGGACATCATCTAATACCCCGCCTACCTCCCCTGCTTCTACCATATTAATCATAAGTTCAGGAAAGATACGTGGATGATCACCAAGAGAACGGGATAAGGTTTCCCCTTCCTTGACTTTTTTGTACACATCCTGTAGCGCTTTTTTCATGCGTTTGTTATCTGTTTGTTCAATTAAGACATTCAGGCAGGAGACTAAGGGTAAGCCTGCATCCACCATGGTGGAAAAAAGGCGGCAAAAAATAGATATTTCCTTCAGACTAATGCTTTTTAAGTTATCGAGTAAGGAGCTCAAGGAAGTATTACTATCTTCTTCTTTAATTTTGGTGATAAAGTAGCCTTTTTCACGAATATGAATGGCTACGGCTTTTTCATTTTCGGCTAAAATGCTTCCTGTTTGTACTTGCCCAGCACAGTCTTTGGCAGTATAGACATAGGTTTTCGCCATCTAGGATCTCCTACTTTCACTTGTTAGCTATTAACGAGGCGGGTAAAGGTTTCTTCATCGAGAGCGCGCATTAAGGCTTCATCGTAAGATACA
>JAPUES010000135.1 GCA_027492445.1 Sporomusaceae bacterium
CTTTTGAATCAGTAATTAGACTTTTATTTAACTTACACTTCTTAGCCTCCAATGCGGGACATTCCTCTGTCACTCTTCCCCCCATGGGCTAAATAGTGTTGTTTGGGTTTATTCCATACAATATCTCTTATTCTTTCTCGTAGTTCCCTATCAGAAATCCCTGATCGCAATTCATCCCCTAAGGAATATTCATGATTAGAAAGTAAACATGGTTTTAAATATCCGTCAGGGGTAAGCCGAATGCGGTTACAAGAACTACAAAAATCTTGGGATACAGGGGCAATAAAGCCAATAGAACCTTGATATCCCTCTATATTATAAATTTTAGCTGAACTATTATCACTTTTTACAGGAATCAGTGTAGGAAAGCCAACTGTTCTAAGCTGCTTTATTATTTCATCTGCTTTAAATAAATAATCTTCCCCAGTTGTAAAGGGCATATATTCAATAAACCTAATTTGATAGGGATTGTTAAGGGCTAAAGTCGCCATCTCCACAATTTCATCCGTATTAAAGCCTTTCATAACCACCATATTAATTTTAATTGGTCCAAGCCCAACTTCTTGGGTTTTCTTGATGCCCGCTAATACCTGAAGGAGCTGATCTTGGCCCGTCAGTTTGATAAATCGTTCTCGCTGTAAGGTATCAAGGCTGACATTAATGCGATCAACTCCTGCCTGCTGTAATAAGGAAGCATATTCCTTCAGCATACTACCATTTGTCGTCAAGGTTACTTCTTTGATACCAGGAATCATCTTAATCTTATGCAAAAAAGGTATTAACCCTTGCCGCATTAAAGGTTCACCGCCAGTGATACGTACTTTATCCACCCCTAAACTAACAAAAGCACCAATAATCCGCAAGAATTCTTCATAACGTAAAATATCATTATTCTCTATCCATTTAACACCATCCACCGGCATACAATATTGGCAACGAAAATTACATCTGTCCGTCACCGCTACCCGCAGATAATGAATGTGACGCCCTATCTTATCATATAATCCAGTCAACTTTCCTCACCATCCATTTCCCATACCTTAGCTTTTAAAAATATCTGAATTTAATCTCAATTTAACATAGTTTATCTTTAAAAGTAAAGGAAACTCAATACAAATGTTGCTTTATAACACAAAAGACAGATGCAGTGTTTAAAACACCACATCTGTCCTTTATTTTCATTACTTATTCATTAATTCAAGGCCGAGATCAAGCAATCCTTCATGGTCGCCATACTGATGCCCCTCAATAACCTGCAAGGGAATATGTGCTGGGATGACAGCTTTTATATTATTTAGGTACTTTTTCAACCGAGGGGTCACTAACACAACGCCAATGTGTTCAAAGTTCACACCATGAAATAAAGCTCCTGCGGCCCCCAAGAATATATCGACCTTTAATTTACGTTCATAGGCTATGTTTTTCATACTTTCTACTACGGTACTGAAGGAAAATCCTCCATCAGAAATAACTAGAATATTCTTCATAAAACTCCTCCACTTCTTAACCTTTTTATCATTGCCAAAAGAATCTATCTCTGGGCTCTTATCTATATAATAATAGATAACCTCTGCAGATTTTGTCACACCAAGGAACTCTGATATGAAAATTTTTACACTGCCCTTTTTATAGAGGTTGCCCTCTTATGTCTCATCGTTTTTGTGGATGATAATGAGTATGAAGAAGCTGATGTGATTTTTCTCCTAAGGGTTTTCCAAGCCAAGTATTATAAAGTTCTATTACGGCTGGATTATGATGGGATTTACGCACCTTAGCAACCGTATCACATTCATAGATAGAATCCATTCTTTTTTGCCGTAAATCTGTCGATCGTATAGCAGGCTGACCGCCACCGCCGATACAGCCGCCTGGGCAGGCCATAATTTCAATGAAGTGGTAATCCGTTTCCCCTTTTTTTACTTTTTCCATGAGTGTTCTAGCATGGCTCAAGGTATGGGCAACGGCAACTTTTACAGTACGTTCACCAATTTGTACTTTCCCTTCTTTTATCCCTGCTAAACCACGTACTTCCTTAAAATCAATACATTCTAATTCCTTACCTGTCACCACTTCATAAACGGTCCGTAGAGCAGCTTCCATAACTCCGCCTGTAGCGCCAAAAATAACGCCTGCCCCAGTGCTAATCCCCATAGGAGCATCAAATTCTTCTGCTGGCAATGCCGTAAAATCAAGTCCCTGTTCACGAATCATCATGGCTAGTTCACTGGTCGTTACGACATAATCAACATCCTGATAGCCACTAGACTTCATTTCCTCTCGCACTGCTTCTGCTTTCTTCGCCGTACAAGGCATAATAGCCACGGAAATAATATCCTTAGGATTGATTCCTGCTTTCTCCCCATAATAGGTTTTCACCAAGGCACCAAACATTTGCTGAGGAGACTTGGCAGTAGATAGATGATCTAACAACTCTGGATATATAAGTTCGACAAAATTAACCCACCCAGGACTACAAGAAGTAATCATCGGTAATTTACCACCATGGTTCAGGCGTTCTAATAGTTCAAAACCTTCTTCCATAATGGTAAGATCCGCCGCAAAATTCGTATCAAACACCCGATCAAAGCCAAGCATTTTTAGGGCGGTTACCATTTTCCCCGTTACAATTGTCCCGTGGGGATGGCCTAAGGCTTCCCCTAAAGCAACCCTCACTGCGGGAGCCGTCTGAACAACGACATGTTTACTAGGGTCACCTAATGCCTGCCATACCAAGGCCGTATCATCCTTAATGGTAATGGCACCTGTAGGGCATACCGCTGCACATTGTCCGCAATAGGTACAGGCTACTTCATGTAACCCTTGCTGAAAGGCTGGTACTACCGTCGTCGTAAACCCACGATTGGCAAAGCTATAAACATGCATCCCCTGACGATCACTACAGACCCGCACACAGCGACCACAAAGAATACATTTACTTTGGTCATGTACAATAGCAGGATTGCCTGTATCAATGGGATAATTTTTCCGTTCCCCCTCAAAGCGCACCTTCCGAATACCAAGGTCACTGGCAATGTTTTGTAGTTCACAGTTTAAGTTTCTTTGACACGACAAACAATCTTGAGGATGGTTGGCAAGCAATAGCTCTACTACTAGTTTACGAGCCTCACGCACAGCCGCAGTCGTTGTACGTATTACCATGCCGTCATGCACTGGATATACACAAGCTGCTACCAACGTACGTGCCCCTGCCACTTCTACCATACAGACCCGGCACTTGCCTTCCGTTCTAAGCTCTGGATGATAACACAATGTGGGTATATTAATTCCAATCGCCTGAGCGACTTGGAGCACTGTAGAATTTTTAGCAGCTTCAACTTTTTGTCCATCAATTGTTACACCAATCATTTCCATAGGCTTCCCTCCTGTTGTAGCATCATCCCTTAGTAATTGCCTTGAAGGGACATTTGGGCAGACAAGCACCGCACTTAATACATTTAAATTGATCAATTTTATGTATTGTTTTCTTTTCACCGCTAATGGCTTCCACCGGGCATTCTTTTATGCACAAGCCGCAACCCTTGCAGGATTCATGAATACTATATTTTGTCATTCCCGTACAAACGCCTGCTGGACAACGTTTTTCCTTAATATGAGCTTCATATTCATTACGGAAATACTGTAAGGTACTTAGTACTGGATTGGGCGCTGTTTGCCCTAAACCACAAAGAGAAGTAAGCTTAATATTTTTCGCTAGCCCTTCTAGTAGATCAATATCCCCTTCCTGCCCTTGGCTTTCCGTAATACGAGTAAGAATTTCCAGCATACGCTTCGTACCTTCCCGACAAGGTGTGCATTTCCCGCAAGACTCTGATTGTGTGAAGTGTATAAAAAACTTAGAAATGTCAACCATGCAAGTTGTCTCATCCATCACTACCAAACCACCAGAACCCATCATGGCACCTACCTGCAGTAAGGAATCATAATCAATGGACATATCTAACAGACTCTCTGGTAAACAGCCCCCGGAAGGACCACCAATTTGCACGGCTTTAAATTTCTTACCCCCTTGAATCCCGCCACCAATATCATAGATAATCTCTTTCATGGTAATACCCATGGGTACTTCCGCGAGCCCAGTATGGTTAATACGACCCGTCAGAGCAAACACCTTGGTACCCTTACTGCCTTCAGTACCAATTGCTGCATACCATTCCCCACCTTTGGTGATAATTGGCGGCACATTGGCAAAAGTCTCTACATTATTAATATTCGTTGGTTTGCCCCACAATCCAGAAATTGCAGGAAAGGGAGGTCGATTACGCGGCGTGCCTCGTTTGCCTTCAATGGAAGATAATAAAGCCGTTTCTTCGCCACATACGAACGCTCCCGCCCCTTCTTTAATTTTTAAACGAAAATTAAAACCCGTTCCCAATATATTTTCACCAATAAAGCCTCTTTCTTCTGCTTGTTTAATGGCGATTTGCAATCGTTTAATAGCTAAGGGATACTCTGCCCGCACATAAAAATAACCTTCCTCTGCACCAATAGCATAACCACAGATTGCCATGCCTTCAATTACCCGATGAGGGTCGCCCTCAAGGACGCTACGATCCATAAAGGCCCCTGGATCACCTTCATCTGCATTACAGATTACATATTTTTTGTCACTGACTGCCCCCCGCGTAATACCCCATTTTCGGCCAGTGGGAAAACCGCCGCCCCCTCGTCCTCGCAGTCCTGATTTTTTGATTTCTGTCACAACTTCTTCCGGTTCCATCGTTCTTACTACTTTATCTAAAGCTTCATAACCACTGACAGCAATGTATTCATTAATATCTTCAGGATCTAAATGACCGCAGTTTGCCAAAACAATCCGCATTTGTTTTTTATAAAAGTCTAAATCCTTGTAATGAGGAATAGCCTCGACAGCACCAAGTTCTTTAAATAACAACCGTTCAACAATACGTCCCGCCGATAAATGTTCTGCCACAATATCCCTAACATCCGTTTCTTGGACATGGATATAAAATATCCCTTCCGGATAAATAATAACGAGGGGCCCCATTTCACAAAAACCATGGCAACCCGTTTCTACAATTTTCACTTCTTTATCAAGACCTGTTATGGCTAGTTGTTCTCGAAAAGCAGTTGCAACTTTTTTTGACCCTGACGAGATACAACCCGTACCAGCACAAATAAGCACACGAACTTTAAATTGTTCCATTTTCCCCTCCTACTACGCAAAAAAGTCCTTCTGGATATTATGTATATTTCGAAAGAATTTTATGTGTTTTTTCTGGTGTGAGACGGCCATAAGTATCTTCATTAATCATTAATACTGGTGCCAAACCGCATGCACCAATGCAGGCCACTGTTTCTAAGGTGAATAATAAATCTGGCGTAGTACTGCCAGCTTTAATTGCAAGCTGATTTTCAATGGACTGTAAGATAGCTTTAGCACCACGCACATGACAAGCCGTACCAAGACAAACACGAATGACATGTTTCCCTCGGGCCGTTAGATGAAACTGAGAATAAAAAGTAACAACTCCATAAATTTGGCTTACGGGAATATTCATCTTTTCTGCAATATGATAAATCACTTCTTTAGGCAAATAACCATAAGTATGTTGCGTATCCTGTAATACAGGGATTAAGGCCCCTTCTACCCCTTGATATTTTTTTAATATTTCATCTAATTTAGGAAATGAGTTACCATTTCCACCACAGCAGCATTTTGACTGGTTGTTCTTCATAGCATCCTCCTACTGAGAAGTTAGACCTAGAACCTACCTTTAACAATCTTGCTTTTATCTTTTTACAATAGATTATGTAAAGCAGCAGCTATCCTTAGGATAAGCTGCTACTTTTTTTACTATAAGGTGTTTCCTTTAGGGGAAGACTATTTCTAAAAGTCTTATCCCAAGCATAATAAGCTCCTGCAACGGCCGGGGCTGTGGGAATGGTAACAATTTCTCCAATTCCTTTGGCACCATAAGTCAAGGAAGAAGGATTCTTTTCGATAATAATACAGTTAATTTCAGGTACTTGAGTAGAACGTAATAAACCTAATGTACCGAATTTTGCTGTTGGCATACCATTTTTCAGGGGAAAATCTTCTGTAAGGGCATAACCAAGCCCCATGACTACTCCCCCTTCAATCTGCCCCTCAATAGCAAGGGGATTGATGGCTTTACCTACATCATGTGCAGCTACTACTTTTTTGAGGTTACCTTCTTCATCCAGAACAACGACCTGGGTTGCAAACCCATACGTAACATGACTGACTGGATTTTCTTTGTCAGAGTTCATAGGGTCGGTTATACCAGCATATTCTCCATAGTATTCTTTTCCTTCTAATTCTTCTAAAGAATTACTTTCTAAATCAGTTTTTAAAGCCACGGCTGCTACTCTTGCAGCTTCACCATTAAAGGTAGTTTGTCGAGAGGCTGTGGACGTTCCTCCATTAGGCGTTCTAAGAGTGTCTGGGGAATGAACCTGAATAAATTCCCCTGAAAGGCCTGTTACCTCACCAATAATTTGCATTAAAATGGTAGCTAATCCTTGCCCAACACAGGCGGCGCTGGTAAAAATAATAACTTTTCCTTGCTGCACACCAAGCCTCACACGCCCAGTATCAACAATGCCTACACCAAGACCACTATTCTTCATGGCACAGGCAACGCCCGCCCTTGGATATTCCTCAATAATATCACGTACGGCTAGCAAGGTTTCTTTGATCGCCGTTCCTTCGTCGGCAATTTGTCCATTGGTCATGACATCGCCTGGTTCAATCGCATTACGGTAGCGAATTTCCCAAGGGGAAATTCCTACTTGTTCTGCTAGCAAATTAAGATTTGATTCCATGGCAAAACAAGACTGGGTCACACCAAAGCCTCGAAAAGCCCCGCCTGGCGGATTATTTGTATATACCCCAAGACCAGTAATATCTACATTGTCAATGCGATATGGTCCTGCCGCATGGGTACAAGCTCTTTGTAAAACAGGTCCCCCCAAAGAAGCATAGGCACCTGTATCGGATAGTAGGGTGGCTTTTACCCCTGTCAAATTCCCCTGTTCATCACAAGCTGTAGTAAATTCCATCTCCATAGCATGCCGTTTAGGATGAACTTTTATACTCTCCTGTCTAAGAAGGGTGAGTTTCACAGGTTTTTTGGTACACCAGGCCAGTAATGCTGCATGATGCTGTACGGATAAATCCTCCTTACCACCAAAGGCTCCTCCTACTAGCTTACTAATAATCCTCACCTTTTCAGGAGCTAGACCTAGCAGACTTACAATGCCATGATGATCATCATAGACACTTTGATCCCCTGTATATACTCGCATGCCATCATCACCCTCAGGAATAGCCAATGCACTTTCTGGTTCAAGAAAGGCATGCTCTGTAGGTGGAGTGGTATATTTTTGGGTTACAACATACTTTGCAGTTGCAATGGCCTCCTCTGCATTGCCCCTCGTAAGTATGATTTCTTTTAACACATTCCCATTAGCATGAATAAAGTAATCCTTACTCTCCAAGGCTGCTGTTGGTGTAAGCAAGGGAACTAACTCTTGGTATTCTACAGCAATGAATTGCAATGCCTCTCGGGCAATGACCTTACTAGTAGCTGCTACTAGGGCAATAGCATCTCCTACATATCTAGTTTCTTCCCCTTCCGCCACTAGAGCTGGCCAATCAGAAACAATGTGCCCGAGAAAACGCTTACCAGGAACATCCTTTGCCGTTAAAACAGCGATTACCCCCGGATAGTTTTGCGCCTTAGAAATATCAATGCTTTTGACTAAAGCCCTTGGATACTTCGTTCTTAGTACTGCACCATAGAGCATCCCGTCAACCTTCATATCATCTACATATTGACCAGTGCCTAAGATTTTCTCCTTCGCATCAATACGTTGGAGCCTTTCTCCAATTTTATTTTCCCTTTGTATTGGCGACGGAACATACCCTTCCCGTAAGGCCTTTGCTACCATAGCAACTGCCTTTTCAATTTTCACATAGCCCGTACAGCGACAAATATTCCCTTTCAGCGCTTTTTTTATTTCCGGTCCTGTGGGACTAAGATTTTGATCTAATAGTGCCTTCGCACTAATCACCATACCTGGTATGCAAAAACCGCACTGGACGGCTCCCGCTTCCGTAAAGGCCCAACTATAAATATCTTTTTCCAGTTGCGTTAAGCCTTCGACGGTAATAATTCTTTTTTCTTTTACTTTTGTCATGGTGAGCAAACAAGCACGAAAAGCTTTCCCATCCACTAGCACCATACAAGCACCGCACGAACCTTCACTACAACCGTTTTTTAAAGATGTCAAGTCCGCTTCCTCTCGCAGAAAATCTAATAAGTTCATATCTTCCTGTACAGAATAAATCTTGTCATTAATCGTTACTGTAAACATACTTCACACCACCTCACTCAAAATGACTGTCGGGAAATATACCTTCCCTGTTGCTTCTCATCACCTAAGTTACTATTACATACAATATGCTGTCCTCGTAGAAAAACATGCACTACTTTACCCATTTGTTTAAAGCCTTCATAAGGAGAATAATCAACCCGCTGGTATTGTTCTCTCGCTGTAATAATAGACTCTACCTTCGGGTTCCATACTACAATATCGGCATCACTACCTGGGGCAATGGTTCCCTTTTGGGGAAATAGGCCTAAAATTTTTGCTGGTTGGGTAGACATTACATTCACAAATTGATTGATGCTGATCTTGCCAGGTATAACCCCATAGGTATATAACAGACCGAAACGATTTTCAACCCCTGGCATGCCATTAGGTATTTTACTAAAATCATTTCGGCCTACTGTTTTCTGTCCCTCAAAATTAAAGGAACAATGGTCCGTTGCGACGGTATCAAGTGTACCCATGCCCAAACCATTCCACAATTTTTCCTGATTGTTTTTGGCGCGCAGCGGCGGTGAGATAACATACTTTGCACTAGAAAAATCCTGCTCATAATAACTTTCATCTAGCAATAAATACTGAGGGCATGTTTCAGCATACACCCTTACCCCTCGTCCTTTGGCCTCCGCCACCACTTCTAAGGCTTCCTGGCAACTTAAATGTACAATATATAATGGCGTCCCTAGAACCTCAGCCAAGGCAATCACCCGGCTAACCGCTTCCTTTTCTGCAATGGGGGGACGAGATAAGGGATGATAACAGGGACTAACCTGCCCCTTGCTCAAATGTTTTTTCACTAAATTATCTATCATATCACCATTTTCACAATGCAAACAAACTAGCACACCACACTGTTTGCTACGCTCTAATGCTTGAAATAAAACACCATCATCCACTTGTAAAACATTCTTATAGGCCATATATAGCTTAATGGAGGTAACGCCCGCCTCCTTGGCTAGCCAAGATATTTCCTGGGCAATCCCCTCATTCCAATCCGTAATCGCCATATGAAAGCCATAATCCGTATAACATTTCCCCTTAGCTTTCTCATGCCAATGACCCAAGGCCTCTTTGAGACTTTCCCCTTTAAATTGGGTTGCATAATCAACAATCGTTGTTGTCCCACCCATAATGGCAGCTTTTGTCCCACTACTAAAATCATCCGCCGTAGCCATCGTACCTACAGGCAAATCAAAATGAGTATGAACATCAATACCTCCAGGGAACAAATAACAACCATCTACCTCCAAGATAACATCTTCCGCTACTGCTATCCCGCTACCAATGGCGACAATTTTTTCCCCCTCAATACGAACATCACTTTCATAACAATCCACAGCCGTTACAATGGTACCACCACGTAAAATAGTTGCCATAATTACCTCTCCCCCTTCTTTTTTTGCTTTTGGGGAAATAACTTCTTACTATAAACATATAACTATAACCGCAGGCCTCATAGAAAACTTGGCTTGCGCCAAGCCTTAGTTGCCCTTGCTTGGAATCGGAAAGTGTTATACTTTCTGATTCCGTAAAAAAGATGACGCCATAATCCTACTCATTCATCTATCAACAGGCAAGGAGGAGCATTACTATAAGCGTAGGTTAAGTGAAACGGCGAAGCGTTAGTAATGCTCCTCCTTGCCGTTCTACTTCGAACAACCAAAGACTACTCCCTAACAATATGAGTCCCTGTTTTCCCAGCAACAGCATCTTCTAAAGACTCTGGATTGGTAATAATAGCTTTCTTCCCACCATTTTCGAGAAACTTAATCACCGCCTCAATCTTAGGAAGCATACTCCCTGGGGCAAAATGTCCTTGCTGTACATATGCTCTCACTTCTTCTAACGTAACCTTTCCCAAAGCTTCTTCATTGGCTTTAGCATAATTGATATATACCTTATGTACACTCGTGGAAATAATAAGAACATCTGCATTGACGTTTGTGGCTAATAAGCTAGAAGAAAAGTCCTTATCAATCACCGCTTCTACCCCTTGCAGCGTACCATCCTCTTGTAATGCAACAGGAATACCACCACCACCAACAGCCACAACACAATAACCTTCCCTGGCAAGCTTCTTAATCACGTCCCCTTCAATAATTTCTTGGGGGAGAGGGGATGCCACCACTCGTCGGTATCCCCTACCAGCATCACTGTGCATCACCCAACTTGGATATTGCATCCTGATTTTTTCCATTTGTTCTTGGGTATAGAAGGAACCAATGGGCTTCGTAGGTTTTTCAAAGGCGGGATCATTCCCATCTACACGAACTTGGGTAATAATCGTAATCGCTGACTTATTTATACCTCTTTTTCGAAATTCATTATCCATGGCCTGCTGAATCTGATACCCAATGGCACCTTGAGTATCGGCTCCACAGCTCACTAAAGGCACCGGATGCATCCCTGCAATCTCACTGGCAATTTCCGATCGCCTTAAGATAAAACCAACTTGCGGACCATTCCCATGGGTAATAATGACTTCATAGCCTTGCATGGCCATACCGGCAATACATCTAGCCGTTTCACAAACTGCATGGTACTGGTCTTCAACTGTTTCATGGGCTTGATCGCTAATTAAAGAATTACCACCAATAGCGACAACCGCAAGTTTCCCCATAATCTATCTACCACCCATTAATAAGGTCATAACGGCTTTTGCCGTATGGAGGCGATTTTCGGCTTCATCATAAACAATCGAATGAGGTCCATCAATGACCGCATCTTCCACTTCATTATTTCTATCTGCCGGCAAGGCATGCATATACATCACATTTTTAGCCGCTGTCGCCATCTTTGCTTCTGTACATTTCCATGATCTTTGGGCCATCAGTTTATCATCTACAACGGAAACTGCACCAGAAGCTGCTACCCCCGTTTGATCGTTGACCCAGTTACCCCAATTCTTAGGAATAACAATGTCAGCTCCTTCATAAGCCTCTGCTTCATTGTTGGTAATCGTTACGCTACCGCCGTATTTTTCCGCATTTGCTTTCGCCTGCTCAATAACCCAATCAGGAAGCTCCCAGCCCTTAGGATGAGCAAGCCAAACATCCATGCCATACCGCGGAAATACGAGTAGTTGGGATACAGGTACAGAAATTGGTTTCTTATGACTTTCCGCATAAGCCCAAATAATGGCTACTTTCACCCGCTTTAGATTTCCTAATTTTTCTTTCATTGTCATCAAATCTGCTAAAGCTTGGAAAGGATGATACAGGTCACATTGGAGATTCATAATTGGTTTTTTTGACCACTTGGCCATTTCATTTAAATATTTGTTACCATATCCCCAGTTGCAATAACGACAAGCAATGCCATGACCAAAACTTGAAAGGATGATGGCCGTGTCTTTAGCACTTTCTCCATGGGCAATTTGCATACTGCTAGAATCAAGAAAACCAGCATGTCCGCCTAGCTGAGCAAAACCAGCTTCCATGGAATTTCTTGTGCGGGTAGATTGCTCAAAGAAGATAAGAAACATGGATTGATTTTGCAAATAATTCGTCGGAATACCCATGGCAAATTTCTTTTTAAGATCTAGGGAGACCTCTAGCATGGTATCCACTTCTTCTTTAGTGAAATCTTCTAAATTAATAAAATGTCTGCCTCGAAAATTTGTTTGCATAATAGTAATCCTCCAATATTTTTATAATCCTTATTAAGACTCCAAGGATGGAATAACAGCGTATGCCATGATTATGCTTATCTAATTGAGAACGGCTAAGGGTGAGCATAACTAACACTCCAACCTTACACTTAACCTACGTTTATAGTAATGCTCACCCTTAGCCTGTTTACAGCTTTAAATGATAATCTTCTATCATTTATCTTCTAATCGTAAGACTATCACTTCTATAAGTGGGTGCGTTCTCCATCGCTTCAGTGGGGGTAGGATCCCCTACTAAAGTTTCGATGTTCAACTTTAGCTGAACAAGTTCAATGTATTATTTTTGTCCCCGAGTGTACATCATAGGAATAACAGCATATATGGCGGCACAATTGACTAGTTCTTGTTTCCAGGTGCGCTCGTTCGGTGCATGGGCTTGATCCTCATGGCCAGGTCCAAAACCGATACAAGGAATTCCATAGCGTCCCATAATGGAAACCCCATTGGTTGAAAATGTCCATTTATCCACTATTGGTTCCTTGTTTAAAATGGCTTTATAGGAATCTACCACCGCATGGCATACAGGATGCTCAGCGTCTATTAACCAGGTAGGAAAATAGCAATCCGTAGGATACACTAGATTTTTATAGGAAGGCCGTTCATAACTATACATTGTAACCTCGGCATTCCCCGCCTTTACCGATGGAAGATTTTTTATTTGCTGAATGGCATATTCGCCTGTTTCTCCAACCGTCAATCTGCGGTCAATGGAAATCCAACAGCTATCGGCTACGGCACACCTAGAAGGGGAAGTATGGAAAATTTCAGAGACTGTTAAGCTGCCCTTCCCTAAAAAGCTATGATCTATTAAGTTTTCATGGAGTGCTTTCAAATCCGTAAGAATTCCCGCCATTTTATAGATAGCATTGTCACCACGCTCTGGGGCAGATCCATGACAACTTATGCCTTTCGTGGCCACCTTTATTTCCATACGCCCCCGTTGGCCGCGATAAATATTACCATCCGTTGGCTCCGTAATCACCACAAATTCTGGTTTTAACTTACCTTCATTAATAATATATTGCCAGCACAAACCATCACAGTCTTCCTCCTGTACCGAACCCACAACTACTAAGGTATAATCACCTTCTAGGCCAAGTTCCTTAATAATTTTCCCCGCATACACCATCGAAGCCATACCGCCCTCTTGATCACTAGCACCTCGCCCGATAATAATGTCATCATCTTCATAACCCTCATAAGGATCATACTGCCAGTTTTCAGGGTTACCAATGCCCACAGTGTCAATATGAGCATCCATAGCAATAAGATGCTCACCATGACCGATATAGCCAAAAATATTACCCATCGGATCTATCTCAATCTTATCAAAGCCAACCTTCTCCATTTCTTCCTTAATACGAAGAATAACTCTCTCTTCTTGACAACTTTCACTAGGAATAGCAATCATATCTCGCAAAAACTTACTCATGTCCGGTTCATACTGCTTTGCTAATTCTAATACTTTATTAAAATCAATTTTCAAAATAGTAACCTCCTTTAAATAAGAGCGTTATATCCATCCTTCACCATCCTCAATTGAGAAATTCCAGGCGAAGGTTGAGTATAACTATAAGCGTAGGTTAAGTAGCACGGCGAAGCGTTAGTTATACTCAGCCTTCGCCGTTCTCAACTGAGAGATTCCAGGCGAAGGTTGAGCATAACTATAAACGTAGGTTAAGTGAAAGGTTGGAGCGTTAGTTATACTCAGCCTTC
>JAPUES010000136.1 GCA_027492445.1 Sporomusaceae bacterium
GGACTAAGTTTTTGGCGCACTGACAATGCGCCTGTCGGCGGTATTAGTTTTGCCCCAAATGCTTATTGCTACCGTTGTCCTTTTGATAAGCATTATCCAGAATGTGATTTGGCTTGCGCGAATGAAATTGAGACCATTATAAAAACAGCTACTTCAGGAAAAGTAGCTGCCATGTTTGCTGAACCCATCCAGGGTAATGGCGGCATTATTACTCCGCCACTTGATTACTTTAAACGCGTGAAAGAAATTTTAGATTCTTATGGAATTTTACTTATTATTGATGAAATTCAAACAGGTTTTGGCCGTACAGGAAAAATGTTTGCAATTGAGCATTATGATGTGGAACCTGATATTATGACAATGGCTAAGGCCCTCGCCAATGGCACACCCGTTGGAGCATTTACAGCCAGCCCTACTATTGCTGATGTATACACACGCCCCGGCGCCTCTACACTAGGCGGAAACCCAGTGACAGCCGCTGCCGGACTTGCGACCTTGAAATACATTGCCGCCAACAACCTCCCTGCTAGGGCCGCAGTGCTTGGCAAACTATTAAAGGATGGACTACTTACCCTACAAGAAAAACATCCTATAATTGGGGATGTACGGGGCTTAGGCTTGATGATGGGTGCCGAGCTAGTATTAGAAGGCAAAGCACCTGCCATCGCTGAAATTGACCTGATTATCGAACAAATGAAAGACCGGGGCTTCTTATTAGGCAAAAATGGTCCAAACCGCAATGTATTAGCCTTCCAACCGCCACTAGTGATAACGGAAAATGATCTTAGTAATATGCTTACAAACTTAGATGCTGTACTGAGTTCAATTACAACATCATGATAAACCACGCATAGAACTAGTTGGGTGCACCTTTTTAATAGGGGTGCGCCCATTTTTTTTTATGCCATATAGGGGAATATACTGTCGCTCGTCTCTTGCTTTTAAACTGTTTCCATGAGCAACAAAAGATAAGGAGGCTAAAAAAGCCCACAATCCTACAAAGATTAACCCTGCTGTCGATACCATAAAATTAGGTATACATACACAAAATAATAGGAACATACTTGCTAAGGTGATTAAACTGAGCAATGACCCAAATTTACTTATCTTTCTTTTTCCTTTTCTTCTCATAACAACACCCCTACTTATGTTAATTCCTATTTTTTATTACTCGTAGTTTACTATATGCAGGCAGTTTTTTATTTATAACCACTATTTTTGAATTTTTACTTTACGCTAGTAACGCCTGACTTTTTATCCTCATAGGATAATAATGACTAGAAAATAGTAAAAAAGGAGGAGAACATTATGAGCAATCCGGCCATTGAGATTTCCGGTATTACACCAGTACCCCACTTTCCTAAATGCCCACCCCATCATCCTTGTACTGAATTTTGCGAGATTGATTATTTGTATCTACCTAGGAAAAAGCATATAGGAAGGATACAACATATTACTCTTACCGTATGCATTAATTCCTTTAAAATAATATGCACTCCCGCAGGGAAAAAGCTTGTTATTTATGGTAAAAAACAAATTAGAATTCTTTTTTCTTCCCTTTACTCTAACCAGCCAATTTATGCTGGGGATTATGAAATTCCTTTTTGTACTTTTATTTTATTAAAAGATACTCACGATGAAGTTGCAGAAATATGTACTGTTGTCGAAGATATTACTCTTTCTTTCTTAGACTGCCGGCATTTCACCCTTACCAGTATTATTTTTCTTTGTCCCATCTTCAAAAAAAATCATGAACTTTGCCCTTGTCCACCGCCACCAGTACTAAATCAGCTGTCTAAAGTAGATGCAAAATGTCTTTGCCATAATGAGGAGCACGAGCCCCCTCACTACTCTTGTAATGCTTTTAAGCACCTTAACCATTGCCATCTTTATAAAATCCAAACAACCTGCAACCATTGCCGTACTCATGACCCATCACAATAATTTTATCCTAGGATTAAAAAAGTAACGCCCTACCATCGGTAGGGCGTTACTTCATAAGTAGCTTAGTAATTTATTGTTTTACATAGGTAGGTACCGAAAAGGCATATAGCTCCTTATCAACACTCACATTTGAAGGAGCATACATAAAGACAGAATCTGCAATGCGTTGCACATTACCAGACAGGACATAGCAAGCACCGTTCATAAAATCCTTAATCGCATATTGCATATCTAGGTCTACACCTACGAAGTTAATGACCACGGCAACATTGGCCTTTAAATGATCCGCATAAGTCCGTACATCATCATATTTACCCGGTGAAACGATTACGATTTTCAAAGCTATTGCCTGATTGGTATGAACATGTAAATTTACAGGTTTATTATCATAACCAGCATCACTTCGCGCTACTGATGGATTTCTGTTTGCCACGTCTTCCATTGGCATTAAATAATTTGTCAGCTTATCTAGCATACTAAGTGCCATTTCTTTCGCCTCCCGACATATCTCTAACCAACCACCATTTAATGGTAGCACTTCGACGTTGTTAATGAAATATCCTGCTTAACTTTATTTTTTTTGTATTTTATTAGGAATTCTTAGGAAAATTCTTTACTAATCCACTGGATTCTACATAATAAAAGCGCCCTCTAAGGAGCGCTTTTACCAAATAAACTAATGATTAAGAATTCTTACGCATTCTTCCACGTAACGTACGATCTAAGACGGTTTTACGTAAGCGAATGCTCTTCGGCGTAACTTCCACTAATTCATCTTTATTAATATACTCTAATGCTTGTTCAAGGCTTAAAATTCTTGGTGCTACTAAGCGCAAAGCTTCATCAGAAGCACTTGTACGCATATTAGTAACATTTTTCTTCTTACATGGATTTACATCCATGTCCATTTCTCTTGTATTCTCGCCAATAATGCTACCTTCATAAACAGGTTGTCCTGGCACGATAAACATAACGCCGCGATCTTGTACGTTGAAAATACCATAGCCAGTTGTTTCACCAGCTTCAAAGGCAACTAGCGCGCCACGAGTACGTCCAGGAATATCACCTTTATAAGGTGCATAGCCTTCAAACACGTGATGCATGATACCATTGCCTTTTGTACTAGTCAAAAATTCTGAACGGAAACTAATAAGTCCCCGCGCTGGAACAACAAATTCCATCCGCAAGTAGCCAGCGGTTTCTGTCATATTGACCAAATCCGCTTTACGAGTACCAAGGGATTCCATAACAGGTCCCATAAATTCTTGTGGTACATCAATTGTTAAGGATTCCATTGGTTCGCACAGCTGACCATTAATGGTTTTATAAATAACAGCCGGTTTACCAACTTGGAATTCAAAACCTTCACGACGCATAGTTTCAATCAAAATGGATAAATGAAGTTCTCCTCGACCACATACTTCAAAAGTATCAGCGCTGTCTGTTTCATTAACACGTAAGCTTACATTGGTTTCTACCTCTCTAAACAAACGATCCCGTAAATGTCGCGTGGTAATAAATTGACCTTCTCTTCCTGCAAAAGGACTGTTGTTTACACTAAACATCATCACTAATGTTGGTTCATCAATATTAATAGTTGGCAAAGCTTCTGCATTTTCCGTATCACAAATCGTCTCACCAATATTTACATCAGAAAGACCTGTAATCGCTACAATGTCTCCAAGGCCTACTTCTTGGGTTTCAGTTCGCTTTAGTCCTTCGTATGTATACAAGCGTGCAATTTTCCCTTTGCGCTCTACATCACCATTGAGTATTAAGACCTGCTGACCATTGCTCACTTTACCGCGAATAACGCGACCAATAGCAATACGGCCTACATAATCATCATAATCAAGAGTAGTAACCATAATCTGTAGCGGTCCTTCGACTTCCCCTTGAGGAGCAGGTATTTCATCAATCAACAGTTCAAATAAAGGTTCTAGATTATCACTTTCATCTGCCATATTTAATTTTGCAATACCATCTCTAGCCGCAGCATAAACGACTTTAAATTCTAATTGTTCATCTGTCGCATCAAGGTCCATAAAGAGTTCTAATACTTCATCAACCACTTCGTCCACTCGTTGGTCGGGACGATCAATCTTATTGACAACAACAATCGCTTTTAATTTTTGTTCCAATGCTTTTTTCAAAACATATTTGGTTTGAGGCATAGGGCCTTCAAAAGAATCTACTAATAGCAGTACTCCATCAACCATATTAAGAACACGTTCCACTTCACCACCAAAATCAGCATGGCCTGGAGTGTCTACAATATTAATTTTCACACCATTATGCATAACAGAGGTATTTTTCGACAGGATAGTAATACCTCTTTCACGTTCAAGATCATTGGAATCCATAACCCGCTCAGCTACAGTCTCATTGGCACGGAATACATTACTTTGCCGAAGCATTGCATCAACTAAAGTGGTTTTACCATGGTCAACGTGCGCAATAATGGCAACGTTGCGTAAATCAGTACGTTTCATAAAATTAAACCCTCCTAAAAAATAAACAAAGAAAGGATGCTGTTTATACTGCACCCTTTTATTTTGGCATACAAACCACTATATTATACTGTTGCGCTACTGTCAATTACCAATATCATTTTTTTCAACATATTTTGCAAATAAATAGCATTTTTTCTATTTATAGTCCATTTAAGGTTTTATTCATATAATTATGGACTTTTTCTAGATTACGCATAATCTCTGCAATCTTATTCGTATCCTTGCCCCCGAGTTGTTCAAGTTGCTTACGATGGGCCATATATTCTTTATCTAATACTTCTAGGTAATCATGTAATTGTTTTGTAGCTGGATTCACAACTTCAGCTTCTTCTATCTCCCATTCCCGTCCATTCAAAGTAGCTATATCTCCAAGGTTTGGTATATAACTAGAAACATTCAATTTTTCCGTAAGGAGCTGAGAAAAAAAGCTAGATGCCTCTGGTTCACCGTGTACTAAAAATATATTGGCGACTTTCTTTTTAAGGTGAGATAACCAGGTCAAAAGCTGTTGCTGATCTGCATGAGCCGAAAAGCCATCTAAATTATGAATGGTTGCTTTAACGCTTATTTCTTCACCTAATACTTTCACGCGTTTTGCACCTTCCACTAACCGTCGCCCTAAGCTGCCTTGGGCTTGATAACCGATAAATAAGATACTAGATTCTGACCGCCATAAATTATGTTTGAGGTGATGCAAAATCCGTCCAGCGTCACACATACCACTCGCGGAAATAATAATTGCCGGCTGATCTAAATCATTTAAACTCCTTGACTCTTCCGCCGTCTTCGTAAAGCGTAGTTGTGGCATCAGCAAGGGATTATCATGATCTTTGTAGAGCATTTCGGAAGCTTCATTGTCATAATCCTGGGTATTGTGTAAAAAGATATCCGTCGCTGAAATGGCCAAGGGACTATCAATAATAACAGGCATATCGGGAATTCTCCCTGATTTTAAAAGGTTGTGCAAATAATATAACATGGATTGTGTCCGCCCTACCGCAAAGGAAGGGATAATAACATTACCGCCTCGGGCCACCGTCTCATTAATAATAGCAGCTAATTTATCTTCTTTATCATAATTTTCATGCAAACGATTTCCATAGGTCGATTCTACAATCACATAGTCAGCCTCATCAATAAAGGTTGGATCTTTAATAATGGGTTGATTGGGCTGGCCTAAATCACCAGAGAATAATAATTTTATCGTTTCCCCTTCTTCTGTTACCCACACTTCTACCATTGCCGACCCTAAAATATGTCCTGCATCTCGAAAACAGGCCTCTACCCCTGGTGCTAAGGTTATCTTAGCATCATAGTCCACTGGGGAAAAATGAGTCAAACAAGCATAAGCATCAGCGATGGTATATAAGGGTTCAACTGGTTTTCTGCCTGCTCGTTGTCCTTTGCGATTGGCAATTTCGGCATCAAATTCTTGAATATGGGCACTATCAGGTAGCATAATCCCACAGAGTTCGTTAGTAACCTTGGTCGCAAAAATTTTACCCTTAAAACCAGATTTACATAGTTTCGGAAGCAAGCCACTATGATCAATATGAGCATGAGTTAATAGTACATAATCAATTGCTGTTGGATCATATAAAAACTCATTACTATTATGAGCCGTAATGCTTTTGGAACCTTGAAACATTCCACAATCAACAAGTAGCTTTTTTGCACCTACTTCTAATAAATAAGAGGAACCAGTCACCATTTTTGCAGCGCCTAAAAAGGTTAATTTCATATTAATCATCCTCCCTTTCCACTTATCAGTATATTTCGACAATTGTTTGCAAACTCCTGCCAAAGTAGACAATTACATAGAAAACTAAGGCTTGGTGTAAACCAAGCCTTTACTTATTCCTCACCCACGATACGAACTTCAGGCTGTAGCATCACGCCAGAATATTCATACACTCGTAGTTGTACCTCTTTAATAAGCAATAATACATCTTGCGCCGTAGCATCCCCTGCATTAATAACAAAACCAGCATGTTTGGTAGAGACCTGAGCACCACCTACGCTATGACCTTTTAAACCAGCCTGTTCAATCAACGTTCCTGCATAATTGCCGGGGGGACGTTTAAAGGTACTGCCAGCACTAGGCATTTCTAAAGGTTGTTTCGTCTCCCGCTTTAAGGTATATTCACTCATTTTTTCCTCAATGCTTGGTTGTTCTTGCCGCACGAGACTTAGTTCTACTTCACAAATAATGCAACCATTTTCTTGAAAAATACTATGGCGATAGCCAAAAGCAATATCTGATCCTACAAAGCGTTGTATTCTGCCAGCGCTACAAACTCCAGTTACCGCTGTAACCACTTGGCACATCTCACCAGAATAAGCACCCGCATTCATAAATACAGCGCCACCAATACTACCTGGAATGCCAACCGCAAATTCCATGCCACCTAGACTTTCCTTAGCAGCATAACTAGATACATCCCCAAGCATGGCCCCAGCAGCAACTTGAATGGTTGTGTCTTTATGCCGAATATAAGACATCTCACTGCCAAATTTGATAACTAATCCCTTAATGCCTTTATCAAGAACCAAAATATTTGAGCCATTGCCAATAACCGTAACTGGCAAATTATAGCCCTTAGCGATTGCCATAGCTTCTGATATTTCTGCTATGGAAGCAGGAAATATTAAGAATTCTGCAGGTCCGCCTATTTTGAAAGTAGTATGCTTGGATAGTGGTTCATTGACTAACAAACGCGATGGGGGAATAACAGTTTTTAACTTTGTTACTACCTCATTATGATTATTATTTTTTATCAAAAAAATCCATTCCTTCAGCGACTGAATCACCTAAAATTTTATAAATGTCTGCAACTAAACGTTGAAACTTAAGATAAGAATGCATAAAGCTCGAAGCAGTAAGATCTCTAGCAATCAGTTGGTACAACTGTTGTATCTGAGCAGCTTTTTCTTTATCCTCTGGTTTATCACCCATCATTTCATATTCTAATTCCATCTGTTTGGCGATAAATTCTTTTACCATTTTCTTCGCTTGCTCATTTGTATCAAGAACCACCTTAGCTGCCATAAAGTCCGTATATTCTGGAGATTCTTTTATAGAAGCCACTAGCGCATGAGTTTTGTCGTAAATATTCATAGTAATACCCTCCTATTTTTATAATATACTAATTACACACAATTCATTCATTATACAATAATATGTCATAAAATAAAATATTATTATTGTTTATTAAGTAATGTAAAATATAATTTTTGCATTACTAAGGCATCGGCTGCCTGCGTTCCAGCAGATTCACAAATCACTCTTGGTGTAAAGCCGCGTGCTGCACAAACTTCAATAAGCGGTTCGTAAGGCGGGCCAAAAGGATCGGCAAAAGTCCAATGACGCTTTTCTCCACCTTTTGTAAATTCAATTGGACTAAAATGAATATGTAAGTTCTTAGCCGCCTCGGCACCTAAGAATTGGTCCACTGTATCAAAAACCTTTTCCATTTCTCCTTGTGTACTATATTGGCCCCCTGTCACTGCATGTAAATGTCCAAAATCTACGGCAGGTCTTACCCATTCTGACATGCTGCACAGCTCAATCACTTCTGACAAAGACCCTAGCTGATTTTGTTTACCCATGGTTTCTGGGCATAGATAGATACCTGTTAAACCTCTTTTTTCTACTTCTTCTAACACCTTAGCAAAAGAACGTTTTACCTGCTCCATAGCTGCTGCCCGTTCTTGTTTGCCCGGCCCGCCCATATGGAAAACAATGCGATCAGCTCCCATCCAGCGTGCTACCTCTAATGACTTTAAAAAATGATTTTGGGTATTGATGATAATTTTTTCATCCTCAGTTGCTAGGCTAATATAATACGGCGCATGTATGCTTACTGCAATATCATGCTTTGCTGCTTGCTGACCAATATCCCTTGCCGTTTCTTCTTTAATATTTACCCCTCGGCTACATTGATATTCATAAGCAGTAAGTTGCATTTTCCCAAGCCAGGCTAGTATTTGCACAGAAGCTTTATTTCCCTCTTCATAAAAGGCCTCTGGATTACCTGCTGGACCAAATTTTGCGTACATTACATCACCATCTCTATTTATTTCAATTATCGTTATTTTAATTTTATAAAATTTTGCTGTCGCAAGGCTTCATAGACTACAATTGCTGCTGCATTGGATAAATTAAGAGAGCGGGCATCATCCACCATTGGAATACGAATACAATGACCTGGATTCCCAGCCAGCAATGCTTCTGGTAAACCAGCTGTTTCTTTGCCAAATACCAAGAAATCATTATCCTGAAATTGAATATCCGTGTATTTTTTTTCAGCTTTTGTCGTATTAAAATAGAAATTATGGTCTTTATATAACTCTGCTACTTCTGCAAAATTCTCATGACAATGAACTTTTACTAAATCCCAATAATCAAGGCCAGCACGTTTTAAATATTTGTCTTCAATTGAAAACCCTAGTGGTTTAACTAAATGGAGTTCACTATTCGTTGCTGCACATAGCCGGGCTATATTCCCTGTATTTCCTGGAATTTCTGGTTCTACTAATACAATATGCATATTATTCACCTCGTATTTTTGAAATATTAAGACTCAGCTTTGTTGAGCGCTAGGTTTTGATGCTGTAGCATAAATACTGCTGTTAACACCAATATACCACCAAGCATTTGTAATAAGCCCATAGTTTCTCCCAATGCAAAATAGGCAGCTACCGCTGCAATTACAGGCTCTAGACTCGAAGTCACACTCACGTTTGTGGCTGACAAATAGCGAAGACCAAAAAAGAATAATAAAAAAGGAATAATCGTAGAAAATACAACTACATATAAAAACATCAACCACTGTTCAGAGCCAATGCCTCCCACTTCCCAGGATGGTAATAGGGCCCACCAAAATATAGCCCCAAAACCACAAGAATAAGTCAAGGCTGTTACAGGATGATAATCCTTCACGCCATGGTTTATATAAATAGTATTAAATGCCGCTGCCACGGCAGCGGCCAAACCGCTTGCCAGTCCACCAAGAGTAATCCCCTCTATCCCTCCGCCATTTAGCATGATAAACAGTCCTCCAATGGTAGCGGCCAGTACTGCACCTTTTTGTTGCCAGCTTAATATAACCTTTTCCCATATCACCGTATACAGAGCAATTAAAACAGGTGCTAAATATTGTAAAAACACAGCCGTTGCTACATTCGTCAGGCTGATGGTTAGAAAATAAAAAAACTGTAGCATCGCCATACCACAAATCCCTAATATAGCAAAATAAGCTATATCCTTTTTAGCAATATACAATAAACGAGGTTTATATACTGATAATCCTACCATCAAAATCAAAAATGACAATAGCAATCTCATTTTTACGAGAAAAAATGGACTAACGTCCTGATTAAATAAGGACTTAGCTACTGCACCACCGATTCCCCACATACTAGCAGCACAAATAACCGCCATATAACCATGTATTTCTTTACTCACTTTTACCCTCACAATCCAGAAAACTATACTTTCTTATTCTGCAAATTAGCCAAGACTTCCACATTAGAAGTCTTGGCTTTTCTAGATAAATGAATTATTTCATGCTTATTAGCATCATAGCCACGTCATTTCCTACCTTTTCGTGGGATACATTACCAAACAATCGAAAGATTATGTTAAAAAATCCTTCTACATCCGTTTCGATAATATGTAAATATTGCACGATACAATTGGCTAACTCATCATATACCCCTACGCTATCACTCATAAGCTTATCCTCAATTAACCCTTGGGTATAGGTTATGATTAAATCCCCTGGAGCAACTTTCATCTGACTTAAAAGATATTTTTCATCTTCTGCCATTCCTAAAATCAGATTATTTTCTCTTAAGATCTCTATCTTCTGCTGCTGTGTATGAAATACTAAAGGGCATGGTTGCCCGGCATTGGAATACCAAAGAGTATAATCGCGAATCATACCAACAAAGGCAGTAAGAGAATAATTTCCTTGGGTCATTTTACAAAAAGTATTATTCATGACCTTAAGGACTTTATCTGGTGAATCTAAGGTTTTAATACAATTTTGAAATTCCACTTTTAACATGGATGTTAGCATAGCAGCAGCTACACCATCCCCTGACATATCCGCCATAATAAACCAAATTGTATTATTAACCTCGATACATTCATAAAAATCCCCCCCAATATCTTGGGTGGGAATATATTTCCCATACATCATAGCATTGGTCATTTCATATTGATCACGCAATAAAGATTGTTGAAGAATACTAGCCATCAACAAATCTACTTGCATTTTTAAATTTAAACTTTGTATTGTTTTTTGTTGTTCAAAGCTTCTAAGAGCATTTCTTGCTTTTTTCGGTAACACTACCTTCATCTCTCGTGGTTTTAGGGGTTTAGTGAAGTAATCATATGCCCCTAGTTCTAAGGCTTCACCAACGCTATCAACATCTTCATTGCCTGAATATACAATAACAGGAATATCTTGCAAGCTTGGAGTGCTTTTCATTTCTTTTAACACTTCAAAGCCATCTTTTAGAGGCATGACCAAATCAAGAATCACTAAGCTAATTTCTTGTTCATTTACAATTTTTAAAACTTCAATACCATTTGTAGCCTCAATAAATTCCACATCTTCAATGCCGTTCAAAGCCACTTTCATAATTGCTCTATTTACAGCCACATCATCAACTACTAATATTTTACATCTCATATATTCACCCCATACTTTCATTTTATAAAAGCAACAATCATAGTTACGTATTTTTACTAATAATCATCTTGAGTAATTCTCTTGCCGCTTCTTCAGGCCCTTTACGTTCCCATCCAGCCATACTGAGTCTTGTTCGCATTTGCCCGACAAATATTCCTTGCTCAAAAAAAGCATCAAAGTATTTTTGGGCAATGGTTTCATGAACTTCACGATATTGAACTGGCCCAAATACATTGGCAAAATAAGTCTGTACTAGACCTGTGGACGTGGTTGTACCCTTGCTCATGACTGCACCAGAGCGGAAGATATGGATTGCTTCTTGGGCACTCATAAATTTTTCTATAATGGGATGTTCTTCATCAATTTGATCAAAATTATTACAATATAATATAAAGTCCACTTTACAGCCTTTGACTATTTTCCCATAGGTAGTCACTGGCAGGATAGTTCGAGCATTTTTTTGACTAGGATTCATAATAATAGCTCTATCAATTTGCCCAAAAGCATATCCAGGATTTAAATCATCTAGTCTGACATACGCACCAATCTCCGTTCCATACCCAAGAATATTTCCTTCACTATCAATTGACAAAGACCCCATATCATCAGCAATGATTACAATGTCTTGAATATATTCTTCCCCAAGAATGCGAAAAGCTTCTAGTGTTTCAGATTTTCCCGCACCCGTATCGCCCATAACAAGAATATTAGCTTCTTTATCCCCTTTCAAAATAATTTTTGCCATGGCACCGTGAAAGGGCATTTTTCCATGTTTCATCATATGAATATTATGTAATGTCAGTGCCATCTTTTTCAAATAACCAAAATAGCCAAACTCATCTCGATTGGGAATGGCCGCTACTAGCAGGTCATTCTCATTATCTTCATAAAAAACAGTAGGTAATGGTGCCAAATCATCTAATACATTTCCTGGAACACCAAATAAAAATACTGCGTCTGGTTGTTTTTGCAATTCCCAATCATCAGCAACTTCAAATAAATTACATAAAGAAAAACCAAGCTCAAAGAATCGCTCATGGAAATAAATCGCAATCACTAAAGGGCCTACTTTAGCTGGATAACATAGCCACTCATCTGCATGAATGTCAACTAAATCCAGTGGGTTTTGCTCTACCCTCTTAAATTTGCCCGTTCGTTTATTCATTGGAGGATCTAATACTAAGGGTGGATAAATACAGACTTGCCTTATAATAGGAATTGCATTCAACTTCTTATAGTTTTCACCACAAAAAGGAATCTTTTCTGTGATGCTAATTGCAGCTAGCTCTGCACCTGCCGTGACCTGTCGATACACTTTAGGACGATGAGTAATATTAATTTGTAAATCACGATAAGTTTTTCTTACTAAATGATTGAGTTGTTCGATAGTGGCATGAAAGGTGCGGTAAGGCCTTTTATCTAAGGAGTCTCCATCGGAATGACAAATAATAAAACGATTAAAATTGCGCCAGTAATTGTATAGATGTTGAATGAAATCATTAAGCAAGGCCGGATCTTTGGCAAAGGAATCTGAGCCTTGTATAACTCGTCCAACAAGATTTATGGGCATTTTGCATAAAAAGTTAAAAGTCTCGATGAGAAGTTTAATATCTTCTTCCTTAATATCATCTTTATTTTTAAAAATATTCAATAGAATTGATTTTCTTTTTGATAAATCTTGAATCGACATTGTTAATACTCTTGCAAATAAGTCACTAAATAATAGTTCCTCTGAGGTATCACATACCCTGTTTCTTAGCTTAATAATCATTTTATTATCAAAAATCCGACTTGAAATAACACTCATAACTAGTATCCTCCCTATAATAAATAGTAAAATATTAGTTTTTATATTTTATAAGCATGTAGCTTCTTGCCCACTAGTCTATTCTTTATTATACCATTTATCGATAGGAGAATCTTATTTATCTTACTTACTTTTAAAAATTTTTACATGATTATAATTGCTTTGTCTCATATCCGCGCAAAAAACACCTTCCAGTTTTAAAACTGCAGGGTATTTTTAGTATAATTATACCGCATTACATAGAAAACTTGGCTTGCGCCAAGCCTTAGTTGCCCTTGCTTGGAATCAATAAAATGTTATACTTTCTGATTCCGCAAAATAAATATGCCGTGGCCAGCGCCACGGCATATCATGGAATTATTTATAATCGTTATTTGCATCAGACTTTGCAGTTAATGTTCCATATTCTGATTTACTAGCTTGTTGTTTCGCACTAGTAGTCTGTCCTTGCTGCACTGCACTAGTCGCATTACTTTGAGATGATTTCAAGTTTTGCTTGGCATTCGCATTTTTTTGATTATTCATAAGATAACCTCCCATTAATTTTAGTAAGGGTTCCTTTCTTATTATCTGCAAAACAGAGATGATTATACCTAAATCTTTCTACAATATCTATAACTGTAATGTTAGTGGTCCATAAACTGATTCATCATAAATTTTGCAGCTTGATAAATCACTACCCCGGCAACTGCTACTTTTACCATTGACTTCATATGCATATCCATGTCTAGATCCATATCCATCATTGAATTACGTTTTCTTTTCAAAAACATAAT
>JAPUES010000137.1 GCA_027492445.1 Sporomusaceae bacterium
GCGCGCTGTCGGTGTGTTTTGGCCTTTGTCGATCTGGCTGAAAATTTTCTAACAACAGATGGTATTTGTGAAGGGCGTATTGGGCAAGAAATGCAAGGCACAGGAGGGTTTGGCTATGATAGTCTTTTTTATCTACCGGAGCTAAATAAGACGATGGCTGAACTTTCTAAAAGTGAGAAAAACGCTATAAGTCATCGGGGACAGGCCTTGGCTAGCATAGCTATAAAACTAGGAGGGTATCTAAAATGAGAGTAGGGGTCATCAGTGATACACATGGTGATCAAGCGGCAATTCGTCAAGTGATAAAAGTCATTCCTCACGTTGATATGTGGCTGCATGCTGGTGATTGTAGCCAAGATGCAGAGTATTTAGCTAGTTTAGTAAGCGTGCCAGTGGTAGCTGCTCGTGGTAATTGTGATGGATATACCACGGCAAAAATTGATGAATTTTTAGAAGTGGCAGATAAGAAGATTTGGCTGACTCATGGGCATCGTTATGGTGTTAAGGGGGGTATTGGGGAGTTAACAGAGTGGGCCAAACATTATGAAGTAGATATTGTGATTTATGGACATACTCACGTACCAGATGAGCGTTGGCAGGAAGGGATATTCATTTTTAATCCTGGTAGCGCAACCTATGGCCATGCTACTTACGGAATATTAGAAATAGATGATGAGGGACAGGTAAAAGGAAATATTATGCTGTTGCATTCATGATATATTGGATAAAAAGTAGGGGCGTGATGCAATCACGCCCCTACTTTTTATAGGACTATTTTAAAAGGTTATTCATCAATCATAATTTTTTGTATAAGCTAAGGCAAGGACTTCATCAGGCAATTCGTTTTCCCAACGGGCTACGACTACAGCAGCCACACAGTTGCCGATTAAGTTACAAGCCGTACGAGCCATATCAAGTATACGGTCAACACCTAAAATAATACCGATACCTTCGACTGGTAACCCAAAAGCTGCTGCTGTACCGGCGATAACAATAAGAGAAGCGCCAGGTACTGCGGCAATGCCTTTCGTTGACATCATTAAGGTTACTAGCATCACCAATTGAGTAGTAAGTGGGAAGTCAATGTTATAAACTTGAGCAATAAAAATCACAGCTAAGGCGCTATATAATGTAGAACCATCTAGATTGAAGGTATAACCTGTAGGCAATACAAAAGTAACAATATGCTTAGGAACACCGAATTTCTCTAGTTTTTCCATAGCGATAGGCAAGGCTGCTTCGCTGGATGCAGTGGAGAAAGCAATTAGGATTGGTTCTTTAATGGCTCTTAGAAGCTGGAAGAAATTCATACGGATAATAAACGAAGCGCAACATAATAAGAGGATAATGAAAACTATCAAAGCAAAATACAGTGAACCTATGAGTTTTGCTAAGGGGATCAGCATCCCTAGACCAAATTTGCCTACGGTGAAAGAAATAAGAGCAAATACACCAATCGGCGCTAATTTCATGACATACCAAGTAAATTTAAACATGATTTCAGCAACACTGATAGCTAGGGTTACCACAGGTTTACCTTTTTCGCCCATGTGGGCGGCTGCTACACCAAAGAAAGTAGAAAATAAGATGATTTGTAACATATCGCCACGACCCATCGCATCAACAATGTTAGTCGGAACGATATTAACAAGCATTTGTGTCATATCGATAGTCTTAGTCGCTGCCGCTGCCGCCGTGCTGACATCGGCGCCTGTAGCCATGGCTACACCAGCACCAGGTTGGAATACATTAGCGACAACTAAACCTACAAATAGGGCTAAGGTTGTTGCAACTTCAAACCAGATAAGTGATTTTGCACCTAAGCGTCCAAGCTTTTTGAAGTCACCAGTGCCTGCAATGCCCATAATTAATGAACTGAAAATTAAGGGTACTACAATCATCTTGATCATGCGAATGAAGGCATCGCCAACGGGCTTTAAGGCTTGACCGTAGGTAGGGAAAATATAGCCAAAAACAATACCTAGAATAAGAGCAATGAAAATTTGCGTGCTAAGGCCGATGCCGCTTTTAGTTTTTTCCATAAAGTATTCCCCCTTTTTAATGTGATACAATGTGAGAATCTAGAGATAATATAATAACTGAAACATCTACTTTGTCATTAGTATAGTATGGGTATCCCCAGCAAACTACAAAAAACGACTAAACAAATTTCAAATATTGCGAAAGTTAATATATAGTAGGTTTTTTAACTTGGTGTGTCGAATTTAAATAGAATAATTTACTGTAATAAGGGGGCTGTGCTATTGGCCAATTCTGAAAATAAATCCAATGGTTTTTGGGGACTGATGGAAAAAGTAGTAGAAGAAAATAAATCCCTTCTAAATACGGTATTACTTGTTTCCTTAACAAGTGTAGTATATATCTATCCCTTTGGTAGCTCTTTTCGCTTTACATTGGCCATTATATTATTAACCACCTTTCTGCTGTACTTTGAACAATTGTCGGCCGTGCTTGCTACGGGGATAACAGGAGTTGTAATTTTAGTATTTCGTACGACGATAGACGTTGTAATTGGCGGACATAGCTATGGGGACGCATTCTTGTCAAATTTACCTTCTTTGGCCTATTATATTTCCTTTGGTGTGCTATTTCATTTGCTTGCTATTCGAGCGCAGAGAGAGAATGGGTTACTTCTCATAATGCTATTGTCAATGACGGATATGATTAGTAATATTATTGAACTGTTATTTCGTTCAGAGTTGGTAGTAGCTAAGTTAACAGTGGTTTTTCCTAGCGTTGTTGCCGTAGCTGTTGTGCGGTCAATATTAGCCTATCTTGGCTACTATGCCTTAAAAAGATATAAAGCTTTTATTCTCGCGAATGATCATGCAAAGCGCTATATTGAGCAGACGGTCATAGTTGCTAAATTAAAAAGTGAATTATTTTATTTGGAAAAATCGTCCCAGGACATTGAAAATGTTATGGAAAAGGCTTATTGGCTTTATAAACAGTTAAATTCTCAAGAGCAAGGTGGTGAGGTCAGGGAAGCCTTGCCTGCTGATCAAGCCTTAGCCATAGCTAGGGAAATTCATGAAGTGAAAAAGGATTATTATCGTGTGATAACTGGAATTGGGAATATTCTTAGACCGTCAAGCCGAGATCAGGAACGAACACTATCAGAAATATTATTTATTATCGAGCAAAATACTATACGCTTTCTTGGCAGTATTGATAAAAAAATTCATGTTTCATATGAACAAGAGGAAGATTTTGTTACGGATAAGCATTATACTTTAGTGTCTATATTGGATAACCTAATTATGAATTCTATCGAGGCTTGTGGTGAGGAAGGAATAATTCGTGTCGTACAAAAAAGTGCCGCAGCGGAAGTGTTTTTTTCTGTTGAAGATAATGGATCGGGTATTCATGAAAAGGAGTTTGCGTTAATTTTTAACCCAGGGTATTCTACAAAGTTTTCTCCTCGTACGGGTAAAATATCAACAGGGCTTGGTTTGGCTCATGTTAAAGGTTATGTGGAACTACTAGGTGGGACGATTCGCGTAGAATCTTTGCCAGGGATATGTACGAAATTTATAATTGCCCTGCCTA
The DNA here is from genome assembly GCA_027492445.1 of Sporomusaceae bacterium. GTDB lineage: Bacteria > Bacillota > Negativicutes > DSM-13327 > DSM-13327 > CTSoil-075. The sequence continues at coordinate 3,571 of JAPUES010000137.1, forward strand.
GTTCGAATGTGATAGTTGGAGCGACGGTAGAGGAGTAAATGCAGATTTCAATAATTTTTGTAAAAAAGTAGGTGTTTGTATGTCGTCGCGTTTTGTGATTGTCGATGATGATGATGGTATTCGTCGGATTCTCCACAATATTATTGTTCAAAATAGTTTGGGAATCGTTGTTGATGAAAGTAATGATGGCGTGAAAGGTGAAATGGTCATTCAAGAGAATCAGCCGGACATTGCATTGGTGGATTTATTATTGCCAGGGCAAGATGGCGTGGAATTAATTGAAAAAGTGTCGACAGTGGCCCTTAATACTTCTTTTATTATGGTATCAGAAGCCACGAGTGAACAACTTATTACGAAGGCTTATGAGGCTGGTATAGAGTTTTTTATCCATAAACCAATTAATATCTTGGAAACAATTTCTGTAATCAATAAGGTGCAGGAACATCGTAAATTAAAGCAAATTATGTCCTTGATGCATAAAACCATGTCTCAGTATACCCATACTCCGCCTGCAATCGAAGAAGGACCAAAGAATATACAAAAAGCACGTATTTATAAAGTGTTTTCTGATCTTGGTATCATTGGTGAAGCAGGCGTGAAAGATATTTATCGCATGGTGCAAATGATTATCAAAGAAAATTCAAATAGTAAATCCTATCAACTTTGTGATGTCTATCAACATTTGTCAGAAGGCGTTGAGCAAGATGCAAAGGCTATTGAGCAACGTGTACGCCGCGCCAATACGAAAGGTCTACATAATCTTGCCAACTTAGGAATTGATGATTATTACAACGAAATATTTCAGTCCTATAGTTCTTCGTTGTTTGATTTTAAAGAGATTCGCCAGGAAATGAATTTCATTCAGGGAAAAAGCCAATATCGCGGAAAAATAAATGTGAAGAAGTTTATTGAAGGGTTGCTATTTATTGGTGAACTCTAAGGTTGAGTAATATTTAACGAGGTAAAAAAAATACTGTTGGCCCTTATGGTAGAAGCGTACTAGAGATGCTTACCCTAGGGGCCAACAGTATTTTTATATTTAAAATACAACTCTAAAAGGCATATAAAATATAGTTTAATTTTTCAGATTATTTACACAGATGCTCTAAAAGATATTGCATTTTTAAAATAGGTATGACATAATTAGACATAAAGAAGAAAATTGGACTAATGGATTAGTCCAATTGAAAGGAGAGATATGATTTTACAACGCGTGGGGATTCCTTTATATTTGCAAATTAAGAGTTCTATTTTGGATCGGATTAAGTCTGGGGAATATTATCCTGGTTTTAAAGTGCCGACAGAAAGAGAATTGTCCATTGCCCTTGGTGTTAGTCGCAATACGGTTAGTGCTGCTTACAAAGAATTGCTGCTCGAAGGTGTGCTAGAAGCAAGGCAAGGGCGCGGGACTTTTGTCAAAACGGCTGATCGCAACGAAGACGAAGTTCCAGGGGGGCGACGGGAACGGTTGGTGCGCATCATTGATGAGGCGATGGCAAAAGTACTGGAACTAGGCTTTACAGTAGAACAATTTGCTGCGATTGCAAGTATAAGAGCAAAAGAAAAAACGCAATCTATTAAAGAGTTACGTATTGCTATTGTAGGGTGTACGGCCGAAAATATAGAACATTATAGCAATCAAATTGGTCAAGTTGCGAATGTGCGTTTTGAATCGGTACTACTACCAGAACTAGTTGATGGGAATGTTCATATTGAATTGCTACAGGCCTGTGAGGTGGTTGTTACTGCTCTTGAACATCAATTGACCGTTACAAATCTAATGGGAAATGGCAGTAAGGTTATTGGGGTTGCTACCGTACCTAGCTTGTCTGCCGTGATTAAGTTGGCTCGTTTGCCTGCGCATACGAAAGTAGCACTGGTGGCAAGGACGATGGACTTTTTTCGCCAATTGGAAGAATTGCTAACAAAGGCGACAATTAACCATTTAGAGTTGGTTTTTATACAAGCTGAGGACTCGAAAGAACTTCTGCCCCTGCTTGTTGATTGTAATGTTTTGGTTGTTAGTGAAGAACAGGAGATGACTGTTAGGAAATTAGCAACTGGACAGCAAGAAGTCATTCCTTTTTATTATGAAATAGATCAAGGGTCTTTACGGCAGGTAATGATGAAATTAGTAAATCAAACAGTGTAAAAACATAGAGGGAAAATGAAAATAAGGTAAAGGAGTCCTTCAAATGGAGAATAGTACAGTAAAAGTAGTTTTAGGAGTCATTGGAGCAGATTGCCATGCTGTTGGTAATAAAATTCTAAACTATGCACTTTTGGCAGCAGGTTTTGAGGTTGTTAATTTAGGAGTATTAGTACCCCAGGAAGAGTTTATTAATGCCGCAATTGAGACAGGGGCTAAGGCTATTTTAGTTGCATCTCTTTATGGTCATGGTGAAATTGATTGTCGTGGTTTAAAAGATCGTTGCCGTGAAATGGGGATTGGTGATGTCTTACTATATGTTGGTGGAAATTTAGTAGTGGGTAAAACTGATTTTACCCAGGTGCGTAATAAGTTCTTAGCAATGGGTTATGATCGAGTTTATGAACCAGGAATATTGCCTGACCAAGTGATTGTTGATTTGAAAAAAGACTTGGGTATTGAGGGATAAAGGAAGTAATGTAAATGAACAATGTTTTACTGATTGATTTTGGTAGCACCTATACCAAAATTACAGCAGTAGATGTTGAAAAAGAGGCAGTAATTGGGACTGCCCGCGGCATTACTACTGTCGAAAGTGATATTATGATTGGTCTTCAGCAGGCGCTAGACGAATTGTTTAAAGTTACAGGAAGACTCAAATTTGCCAAAGTGCTAGCTTGTTCTAGTGCGGCAGGTGGCCTTAGAATGGTAGCCATTGGCCTTATACCTGAACTTACTGTTGAGGCGGCAAAACGTGCAGCATTGGGTGCTGGGGCTAAATTAATAGGCGTTTATGGTAATGAATTAAGTGATTATGAGATTGAAGAAATTGCAGCGTTGCAGCCAGAGATTATTTTGCTCGCTGGTGGAACAGATGGCGGCAATAAAGATGTTATCCTTCATAATGGGAAAATGCTGACGAGGTTAGGACAAGACATACCTATTATCGTTGCTGGCAATAAATCTGTAGCGCCGCAAGTTGTAAGGATGCTATCGGAAGTTATGACGGAAGTGGTGCATACAGAAAATGTGATGCCACACTTGAATGAACTTAATATTGAACCAGCGCGTGAGGCAATCCGCGGATTGTTTTTGCGGCGTATTGTGGAAGCAAAAGGCCTCAATAAGGCCAATGAATTTGTAGACCGGATGGTCATGCCGACGCCAGCTGCGGTCTTAAAGGCTGCGGAGTTATTGGGAAAAGGCACTAACCTTGAAGTGGGGGTAGGTGACCTGATGGTCATTGACATTGGTGGTGCTACGACGGATGTATATTCCATTGGGAAGGGTCAGCCCCATAATAGAAATGTAGCGGTTAAGGGACTGCCGGAACCCTTTGCTAAGCGCACAGTAGAAGGGGATTTAGGTATGAGGTATAGTGCCGCTGCTTTGTTTAAAGCTGCTGGAACCCCCAAAATTGCTGGATATGGTGAAGTAGCTGAGTCTGATGCAGAAGTATATATGGAAAAAGTAGAAGAAAATATTGAATACTTACCTCAAAGCGATAGGGAAAGTAAAGTAGAAATTGCTATGGCAAGGGCTTGCGCTTGTTTAGGGGTAGAACGTCATGTTGGTCAGCTGGAAACGGTGTTTACTTTGCAAGGTCAAGTTTTTGTACAAAAAGGTAAAGATTTAACGGCAGTCAAAATTGTCGTGGGTACAGGGGGCGTAATTGTAAATCACCAAAGTCCAGGCAAGATATTAGAAGGTGCACTATATGATGAAGGTACGCCAGAACTCTTAAAACCCCAGTCCCCGGAATTTTGGATTGATGAAAAATATATTATGTCCGCCATGGGTTTGTTAGGGGAAGAATACCCTGATGTGGCAGTGAGAATGATGAAAAAATATATTGTACGGAGGTAATAATGATGGAACTAAAAAATAAAAAGTGGACTCATGATGAGTTTTATCGTATTCGTGAAGATGTATTAAAGCAGTGGCCGACGGGTGGGGAAGTAGATTTTGCAGAAGCTGTCAAATACCATGAAACCATTCCGGCAAAAAAGCACTTTGCAAAACGTTTGGTGAAAGCTAAGAAAAAGGGTGAAACGCTGACCCAACCTCGAGCTGGCGTGGCCCTACTTGATGAACATATTCAGCTTTTAAATTTTTTGCATTCGGAAGGGGAAGCCGACCTCTTGCCGAGTACGATTGATAGTTATACTCGCCAAAATCAATATAAAGAAGCACAAAATGGTATTGAAGAAAGCACCAAAGCCGGCCGCTCCCTCCTCAATGGTTTTCCTGCGGTGAACCATGGCGTATTAGGTGTACGAAAATTAGTGGAAAGTGTAAATGGACCAGTGCAAGTGCGCCATGGTACACCAGATGCACGACTACTCACCGAGATTACCTTAGCTGGCGGTTTTACCTCTTATGAAGGAGGCGGTATTTCCTACAATATTCCGTATGCCAAAAGTGTATCTTTGGAACAAACTATTTTTGACTGGCAGTACAATGACCGTTTAGTAGGTATTTATGCTGAGCATGGTATTGAAATAAATAGAGAACCGTTTGGGCCTCTGACGGGTACTTTAGTGCCTCCTTGCGTTTCCCACTCCGTAGCTATTATTGAAGCTATTTTAGCAGCCGAACAAGGCGTTAAGAATATTACCTTAGGTTACGGACAGTGCGGTAATTTATTTCAAGATATTGCCGCCATTAAAGCCTTAGAACAGTTGTCTGAAGAATATCTCTTAAAACATGGTTATAACGATTGCATTATCACCACTGTATTTCACCAATGGATGGGCGGATTTCCCCAAGATGAAGCCAAAGCATTTGCTGTAATTTCCTGGGGGGCCGCAGCGGCTGCTCTAGCAAAGGCTACGAAAGTAATTGTTAAGACTCCTCATGAAGCATTAGGTATTCCCACTAAGGAAGCCAATGCTATGGGGCTAAGGGCAACAAAACAATTAATTAATATGCTTGCGGATCAACCCTTCCCTATGACGGCAGAGGTGGATAAGGAAGTGGCAATGATCAAAGCGGAAACGCGTTGCATTTTGGATAAAATATTTGAAATTGGTAGTGGCGACTATGCAGTTGGTAGTGTTCGCGCTTTTGCAACGGGTATACTAGATGTACCTTTTGCTCCTAGCCAATACTCTCTCAATAAAATTTTACCGGCGCGAGATAATCAAGGGGCAGTACGCTTGTTTGATATAGGAAATCTGCCTTTTACCGATGATATTATTGCATTTCACCATGATAAGATTGCTGAACGGGCTAAATTCGAGGGACGTACCCCTAGTTTTCAAATGGTTATTGATGACATCTACGCTATTTCTAGTGGCCGCCTAGTGGGTAGACCGCGATAACAAGAAATGGTAAGGGTTGCTATAATTAAACATGGAGGGCGTTACAATGAAAATTGCAAATGTTATATGTTCTAAGGGGCGGACTGGTTTTTATTTTGATGATCAGCGGGCCATTAAAGCTGGTGCTAAGCATGATGGCTTCACTTATATTGGGGATGCTCTTACTCCAGGGTTTCATTCTATCCGCCAATCGGGGGAAGCAGTTTCCGTTATGATTATTCTAGAAGATGGACAAGTGGCTTATGGTGATTGCGCAGCAGTACAATATAGCGGGGCGGGAGGGCGTGATCCCTTGTTTTTAGCGGAAGAATTTATTCCGTTCATTGAGAAAGAAATAAAACCGCGCTTAGTTGGCCGGGAATTATCCTCTTTTCGAGAATTAGCCGGCGAAATTGATAGTATGAGAGATAAAGAGACAGGTAAATTAATTCACACGGCCTTACGGTATGGTATCACCCAAGCAATTTTGGATGCTGTAGCAAAATCTAGGCATCAGCTTATGTGTGAAGTGGTGGCCGAAGAATATAATACGGTAATTAGTGAAGAGGAAATTAATATTTTTACTCAGTCCGGGGATAATCGTTATGAAAATCCTGACAAAATGATTATTAAAGGGGCTCAGGTCTTGCCTCATGCTCTGATTAATAATGTGGAAGAAAAACTAGGGAAAAATGGTGAGCTTTTACTTGAATACGTTATTTGGCTGAAAAATCGGGTACTAAGCTTGCGCAAGAGTGATGCTTACAATCCGGTACTTCATATTGATGTATATGGTACGATTGGGGCAGCGTTCAACCTTGATACTGAAAAAATGGTAGAATATTTTCGTGAATTAGAAACAGCAGCAGCACCTCTCACCTTGCGTATTGAAGGTCCTATGGACGTAGATGATCGGGAAAAACAGATGTTAGCTTTACAGGAAATTACCGCACGTTTACATGAAGAAAATATTAAAGTGGAAATTGTTGCCGATGAATGGTGCAATACACTGGAAGATATTAAATATTTTGCTGATAATAAAGCAGGAGATATGCTGCAGATTAAAACTCCGGACCTTGGCGGTATTAATAATACCATTGAAGCCGTACTTTATTGCCAAGAAAAAGGCGTTGGTGCTTACCAAGGGGGCACTTGTAATGAAACGGACCGCTCGGCTCAGGTCTGTGTTCATCTTGCTATGGCTACGAAACCCGTGCAAATGCTGGCGAAGCCTGGGATGGGCGTTGATGAAGGCTTTATGATTGTATATAACGAAATGCAACGAATTTTAGCAGTGCGCAATGCACGTAGGGTATAAAAAATGAAGTCTGTAATGCATGAACAATTAATGTATGCTAGTTACTTTGCGCCACGGGGGCGTAATCGCATGTACGTTTTGGGACAACAAGTCAGTGAACGATATCTTTCGCCCTTAGATCGATTGATTGGTGTTGTTGGCGCCGCCGGGGCGGGTAAATCATCAATGATTAAGGGGATGTTCCCTGGCCTAGAACTCACGAATGATGATGATGGGGTAAACTTACGGCCTTTACCCCTCCTCAAAAATATTGATAGAGGATTCTTTTCCTGCCATACCTATCACATGGATACTCGTTTTGAATTGGCTTTTACTCAGCTTCACGTATTAGCAGAAGCGGTAAAACAGGCTTTGTCTCATGGGAAACGTGTGATTGTAGAACATTTTGATTTGTTATATCCAGCGCTGGAAATGAATGCCGATGTATTGCTTGGAATAGGTGCGGAAGTTATTGTAGTGCGCCCTAATCTTTTTGGACCTTTTCCTAAGGAAATTGTTGATGTATCCATTAAAACATTGCGCTACCGTAAGATGGCTCACACAGCAGAAGATTTGACAGCTAGCGTTTTTTTGAAAGAGTATGGCATAGCATTGCCCTTTGGTCATCGGGATGTACATCATGGCTTTGTGTTAGAATATCCAACAGCCGGCCATGTTGATCTGAAAGAGGTTGAAAAGAAGGTTAAACGCGTCATTGATGAAGGGGTTAATGTATGTTATTCTGATGAAGGGCATATTCAAATTGGAGAGGATTCTTGGGCTTGCACTGGGCCAAGAACTCATGTGCACAATACGGAAGAAATCGAGAACTTTCGTTTATTCCATGAGTATCGCTTTGATCCTAAAAGCCAAACCTATTTAGTAATTGGATTGGTGGGACCTGTGAAGGAAAACCTGGACGGCTTTGCAGGTATGAGTTATGCAGTCTCGATATAACAAGAATAAGTAGCAAAGAATGGGTGCTGTCTTCGAAAGAGGCAGTACCCATCAGAATATCAAAAATGGCACTTTACAGAGGAGGTCAAAGAAATGGCAAGTTTACTAACAGTAGCGCAGGCAGGGACCTTGGAGTCGAGTGATATTATGATTACCGTGTCCCCTGGTTCTATAGGGAGTGGTATCATCATTGAACTAGAAAGTATTGTTATGGCCCAGTATGGTGAAGATATAAAAAAAACATTAAAAGATGCTGTGGCAGAACAAGGTTATACGGATCTTTACATAAAAGCTCTTGATAGAGGTGCCTTGGATTGTACTATTCGTGCGCGTATGATCACGGCTTTAGGGCGAGGCGGAGCTGGGGTAAAGGAGGCAATGCTGTAATGGAAATTAAACTACGAAGAAGTATGCTGTTCATCCCGGGAAATAATCCAGGGATGTTACAAAATGGCGGTGTTTTTGGCGCAGATTCAGTGATTCTTGATTTAGAAGATGCAGTGGCGCCGACAGAAAAAGATGCGGCTCGTTTTTTGGTAGCCAATGCACTACGGACTGTAGATTATGGAGGTAGTGAAAAAGTCATTCGGATTAATCCTCTTGATACCTTTGCTGCTGAAGATATAAAAGTCATTGTTCCTTGTCGCCCAGATACCATATTGCTGCCTAAAGTGGAAAGTGCTGAGGATATTCATAAGGCGCTGGAGATGATTGCCATGGCGGAACAGCCCAATCAAACTCCTGTAAATATCATTGCCCTATTAGAAACACCACGGGGCATCATGGAAGCTTATGGAATTGCTAAAGCCCATCCGAGGGTAGTAGGGTTAGCCCTCGGCGCCGAAGATTATACTGCAAGTCTTGGTGCTAATCGTACCAAAGAAGGCACTGAAATCTTTACACCACGGACCATGCTGATAAACGCTGCTGCTGCTGCTGAAATTCAGTCCATTGATACACCTTATACCGATGCGAATGATGAAGAAGGCTTGCTTACAGATACCAAACTGGCAAAACAGCTTGGGTTTAAAGGCAAGCTAGCCATAAATCCTAGACAAATTGAAATGATTCATAGTGTATTTAATCCAAGTATGAGTGATGTTGATTGGGCGGAACAAGTTGTTTATGCCATCCGTAAGGCGCAAGCTGAGGGATCAGGTGTAGCATCTTTAAATGGGAAAATGGTAGACTTACCCGTTGTCAATCGGGCAGAGAGAATTTTACATTTGGCTCGGTTATTAGGTTTGATTGAGGAGGGGAAGGAATGAAAAATATACTTGGAAGAGAAATTCCGGAACAAATTCAGGGAGTCGGTGAGGTGAAGGCTTTTGCCGGAGCTTATCGTACGCCGCCTGTTATGAATCGCCAAGCGCCAAAAGTAAAAAGTGTACGGCCTACGGATAATAAAATAGTGAATAGTTTAGCAGAAGTATTTGCTAACATACCTGTTAAGGATGGTATGACTTTATCTTTTCATCATCATTTTCGTAATGGTGACGGCGTTGTCAATATGGTTTTGGCTACTGCAGCCAAGCTAGGGATTAAAAACTTAAAGGTGGCGCTAAGCTCAGTTTTTCCTGTACACGCGCCCTTGATTGAATATGTAAAACAAGGCGTGGTTACTGCTTTAGATACGAACTATATGTCAGGACCGGTGGCAAAAGCAGTATCCCAAGGTTTATTTTCTACTCCTGTAATCATGCGTACCCATGGGGGAAGAGGGCGGGCAATTGAATGCGGCCAATTGAAAATTGATGTCGCTTTTATTGCAGCCCCTGCAGCAGATGATTATGGGAATATAAATGGCGTGCAAGGACCAGCTGCTTGCGGTTCTCTTGGTTATGCCTTTCCCGACGCCCAGTATGCCGATTATGTAGTAGCGGTGACAGATTACATAGTAGAATATCCTTTATCTCCTGTATCTATTCCTCAAACGAGGGTGGATTATGTAGTGAAAGTGGATTGCGTTGGTGACCCTAAGGGTATTGTATCGGGCACGACTCGCATTACAAAAGACCCTGTAGGACTTATCATTGCTGAAAATGCAGCAAAGGTAATTCAAGCTGCTGGACTCATAAAAAATGGCTTTGCTTTTCAAACAGGGGCAGGAGGTGCTTCTTTAGCTGCAGCTGCTTTTGTCCGCAAGATGATGGAGGCAGATAATATCACGGGTAGTTTTGCCTTAGGTGGTATTACAGGCTATATGGTGGATATGCTAGAGAAGGGACTCTTTAAAAAACTAATGGATGTACAGGGCTTTGATCTTGAAGCGATGCATTCTATGGCAACAAATCCCAATCATTTGGAAATTGGTGCGGATTTTTATGCTAGTCCCTTCAATTCAGGTTGCGCCGTCAATAAACTTGATGCAGTCATTTTAGGTGCAACGGAAATTGATACGG